>NZ_JBBKBX010000013.1:0-101645 GCF_037890365.1 Blautia sp. HCN-20427
TTAGTTGAAATTAAAAAAATAATCAAATCAAAAGAATATCGGGGATTCATTCAGCGTTTCTTTGCGTAATAAAACTGTTTAATATTATTATATTTATAAGGACTTTATCGCAAACACTTCATAAAAATACAATATATAGATAATGCATGATTGACTAATGACATATATTGTGCTACATTATAGGTGGATTAGAAATTTGTGCATGGGAATATCAAAATGCAGTAAGTAAGTTTGTTCCGGTGAAATACCGGAAGTTAAATTTAAGGCACAGCCTGATAAGGTTAAGAAAGACATAAAAATTCAGAAATGGGTTTTTATGTCTTTTTTTGCGTTTTGGGAATTTTCATGAAATATGAAGGAAGGAGGATATGCTAATCCGAATAAAAAAATGAGACATTAGAAAAGCGGATAACAGTTATATTTTGGATTTTTACAGAAGAAGGGCAGAAATTCCCTTCTTATTTTATGTACTGATATCCGCTGGGGTATCGGTATCTGTATATCCGTAAGTGAAAGGAGGACGTATGGTGGATTTATTTACTGGTATCCCGGATGAACTGATTGAAAGTACATTACAGACAATACGGGAAAATCTTGACAAAGTAGGATTGTTTGGCGGTCATACACTCCGCAAACATACCGACATTCAGCTCATGGTACTGAAGAACCGACTGACGAAAGAGGATATCCGTTATGCTACTTCATACTGGGATGTAAATGTTGCGGCGGCAGTTGCAAGTGGTCTGATGCGTAAATTTTATGATTCAGATATTGTGTTTTGGCTGAAAAACAGCAGCAATGACTATATCTCATTGATCGGGCGTTTCCCTCAAACGATAGGTTATGGTTTTCGGAAAGGAGAGGATCGTTTGAATGAAAATTTAAGAAAAGCATGTTTGGTTCTGGTAAAAGATCCACAAGCTGATTGGGGATTTCGGATACTTACCAGTTATCCAATGTTTGAACGATAGGAGTTGTAGTGTGAGCAAAAAAATGAAAATGACAGTTTTAATGGCAGGCCAATACGATATTGTAAACGGTTCTAAAATTGATTTCCGTTTAGATCAGGAGAAACATCTGTACATTGCAGAATGCGAGGGAAAAGCTTTCGGTCTTTTGAACCAGATAAAGAAAGGAAGCAAAAGACAACTGAAAAAGATTGGAAATGAATTTTCCGGTGTCGTATTGCGAACGGTGCCGGAACAATATCTTTTAGAAGTGTTGGTGGAAAGGAAAGTGGGATGAAGTGTATGAAAAGGAATTAAAAAGAGCAGAACGCTTATTAGAGAATGAATTTGGAACGGAATGGAAAAAGATTGTGCAGACATTAGGGGTATGGGATTTGACACATTGCATAGGACGTGATCTTACCTCATTTATTGCATATCCGGAAAGAGGCAGCGGTGGAAGTAGCAACTGGCAGGGAAATTGTTCGCCGGAAGTTATCCGTCAGATTACCCAGTATGTCAGGGAATGTCAAACACATCGGAGAAAGGAGGACTTCCTTCTCTTAGATCCAATGTGTGGTTCCGGAACCAGCGGTGACGTTGCGGCAGATTTAGGGATTCAATGTGTGCAGTATGACTTAAATCCCGAACTGCCATGTGGGCTTGGCGGATGGAACGCCCTGAAAGATGATGTGGAAGATAGTGCGGATCTTGTATTTCTTCATCCACCATATCATTCCATTATCCGGTATTCCGGTAATATGTGGGGAAAACCTCATGCTGATGATCTAAGCCGTTGCGATAACTATGCAGATTTTATTGAAAAACTCAATCATGTAATTAAGAAGTTATTTTTCAGTCTGCGTTCAGGAGGCGTACTGGCATTATTAGTCGGTGATATACGTCAAAATGGGGAGTTCCATTCTATTGCAAACGACGTAATGACAATCGGTACGATGAAATCATGGATTGTAAAAGCACAGTTCAGTTGTTCATCCAGCAGCCGGAGCTATCATAGCCGGCATCCTTTAATCCCAATCGTCACAGAACATTTGCTGCTGTTTCAGAAAGAGAATGTATTTCAGATACCGTACTCTTTTCGAAAAAGTGGCTTTTTTTATCTTCAGAAACAGGACTCAAAAGCCCTCACATGGTTTCATCTTGTGTGTGCGGTCATGGAACATTTGGGAGGTATCGTAACATTATCCCAACTGTATGAAGAACTAAAAGACCATCCAAAGGCTGTGAATAATAAGCATTATAAGGAACGTATCCGCGCCACTCTCTATGAACACCGGAATGAGTTCCTTACAAATCACCGGGGAAGTTACCGGCTGAGTTATATGTAAGGGAGGTGCAGACATGGGGAAGTGGGATGAAAACAGCGGATATTATTGTCTGCTGATAGCAATATTCTGCGGTTTGGACGTGTATGAGTCGGTACTGATGTATAAGTATGGACCGAACCACCCACTCTGCCAGAAGATCCTCAGAAAGAAAATAAAAACAGAATATAGGGAAGACATGGACAGTGACGAGGTTGGAGAAATGATGTATCAGCTCAGAAAGGCGGGATATACATTAGAGGAAATTTCAAATGCTTTTAACTGTTATCCATCTACAGTACGAAGACGGATTGAGAAAGTGAAAGGAAAGGATAATGAAAAACAGGGATAGGATTCATCTGTATCATTCGGAAGATGATATGGACAAGAGTTCTCTGGGAGCGTATGAGCAGAAACTAAAAATGCTTTTGTATGAATGGGAAAAGGTTTACACCTATGGAGATGCTGAGAGCATGTGTACGGATGGGATCATTCTGAATAGATACCGAAAGGAAATCCTGCAGTTAAAAAGTAAGTTGAATCTTCTCGGAAGTAAATTGGTATGCGAGATTCCGGAAATAATGCCGGAGGAATACATGGCACAGGCTGATACAATCAGGACACAGGCTTTGAAAGCATTAGAAGAATATCAGGGTTCTTCTGATTACCGCTATCTGATGGCAAAACTTTTCTGTATGAGTAAAAAACAGAGAGAGCAGACAGGGGTTATGGAGATATACGGTAAAGTACATAGTCTGCTCAATGCGGTTTCAGAAGATAATTTGGTTGTAATGAGGGAACTCGGAGTACCCGGCATGTTACGGGATCAAATTCAAGAGAGTGTAAAAAAAGTCCGTTCTATTCCGCTCAGAACAACAGAGATACCAAAAAAACAGGCAGTAAAGACGGACGAGGATTGGCAGATACAGGGGCAGTTAAATATTTATGACCTTGAGCTGGCTTAGAAAGGAGGAAGGGAATGACAGATCAAAAAATGATAGCGGCAATTTTTAATGATTTCATGTCTCTTTATCGTGGAACATCACAGATTGGAATTCAGGAAATTTGTAAGAAATATGAGAATCACCGGATGCTGATGGGACTTCTTGCCAATTTGGATGAGGCAGCAGCTATTCCGGTGCCACAGGTAATGAAAGAGTGCTACGGAATCTATAAACAGTATCGTGAACGTGAAATGGAGGAAAAAGACTGGGAAGCCGTAGTGGAAGAGACTCGTGTTCTTGCAGAAAAATGGAAATCCAATAAATGGTGTGTTCGTGTTTTGATTGAACTCATGGGGCTTTTGGAACATGATGACAAAGAACGGAGAAGAATTGCAAAAGAAGTAGAAAAAGAAATGGAAGAGGCTATGCAAAATGATAAGGCAGCCTGATAAATGTATGGAGAGTCTTCGGGCTCTCCGTTTCTATGAAGGAGGTTTTAGAATTGTTTGAAACGATGATTCACAGTACAGAAGAATTGAATGCAATGGCGGTTCATTTGAGATTATCTGAGAATTTTTCAGAATTAAAGCTGCTGGCGTCAGAATGGCTTGTTCCGGAAGAGTATGTTCAGGACTTTATAGCCGGAAAACGTGCCCAGCTTGCGGAAATTCCATTTGAGGAAAGGGAATACGACTCTGCGGTTGAGAAATTAAGAGCTGAAATGTGGCTTATCAAGGATCAGATGTTTACAGATATTGTTTCCAAGTATTTAATCAGAAAGGCAGAAGATAACCCAGTCTTTGGTATGCAGGTACTTCAGAAACATAAAACAATTCAGAAATGTATGAATTATATTATGGAACAAGCCTATGAAATTGCTAAAAAAGAACATGAAAAGAAAACCAGCGGCAAGCAGCCGGCGACAGGACGGAATCAGAATGTGGCGCTGGGGATTTCAGAACTTCAGGTGTATCAATGGGCAGAAGATTACTATGCACTGGATGATGCAAAAAAAGAGGCTGAGGAAAGAGCGAAAGAGCAGAAGAAAAGGGTAAGCAAACAAAAAAAGAGTATACAGCGTAAAACACAATCCTCATCCTCAGAAAAACCGATTTCAGCAGTACCAACTAAGAATACAGTACCACCGAAAAAGAAACAGCCGGAGAACATTCAGCTGTCATTGTTTGATATGACGAATTCGGACAGTTAGGAGTTGGGAGAGGAGGAAACGGATGAAGGCGTATAAAGGCTTTAAAAAGGATTTAACCTGTCTCGGTTACAAATTTAATGAAGACGGGATAAACAAAACGGATCAGGCTAATTGCAGGAAAAATGGATTTCACTGTGCAGAAAACCCAATGGATTGTCTTGATTATTATTCTGACTGGAAAAACTCAGTTTATTACGAAGTGGATGCAGCAGGTGATATTGATGAAGATGAAATTGACAGTAAAATTTCCTGTACCGAGATGCAGCTGGTTAAACGGCTTACGATAGAGCAGCTGCTGTTTGAAGGACTAATTTATATGGTAGAACATCCCGAACGGAACTGGAATGGACATGTGAAAAAAGAATGTGGAAAGGCGTATAACGGTTTTGTAGTTGTGCGTGGGAAAAATCCAATTGCATCAGGGAATTTGGGCGATATCCTTGTACTTTTGAAAGAGGAAGAAAATTGTTCTGCAATAGAGGAAGTGGCATTTTTAAAAATTGATGGAAGCAGATGTTATCCGAAAATTGATTATACTGTAAAAGGAATTACAAATGATCAGGAGGAGGTTTGTGCATGAAAAAAAGTGTCTTACTTACATTAACGCCGCCTAAATTGACAAAACAGTTGAGAGAACAGGCAGAAAAAGATATACCTGTAATTGATAATGCATGGGGCAGGAGAAAAGAATATAAATACAATAGTTATATAAAGGCTAAAATTGAAAAAGGCTATTTGATACTTTCTGTCTTTAAAACGGAATTTGTGCGTTCGGGTTCCAAATATCCGATGTATATTGTCTATTTTGATAGGAAAAAAGGAGAATACTTATCACTGGAAACAGAAACCGGTAAATGGAGAACTGCAATGCTGGAAAATCTTGACGCAGGTCTTTCTTGTTATAACTTTAAACATTATATTTCCGAAAAAGATGCAGAGAAGATCAAGAAATATCTGAAGATAGGAGAGGGTGATTTTTATTCAATATGCCAATACCAATCATCTCTACGGACAAAACGTTTAGACAGGCAGTACAAGCGCAAAACAGATGAATGGGATCAGATATTAAAACCTGTTCGCAGTATTCCGAAAGACTGGAACAAATGGGTTCTGCGCAGAGCAATTTCTGAACACTTTATATTTTACTACTATAAAAGGAGCGGCTCAACAGAAGGGTATTGTACTTGCTGTGGTAAAAAAGTGGCTGTAGAGAAACCAAAATACAACGAAGAAGGTGTATGTCCAAATTGCGGTCAGACTATAACATATAAGTCAATCGGAAAATTTGGTCGGATATGGACAAAACAGGAAACGGCGTATTTAATCCAGCGTTGTCATCCTGGCTTTATAATAAGGGAGTTTTCCGTCCGCATGGCTGTGGGAAAAGACAGTTACCGGAATCCGGTAGTTCTCAGCTCGGAAGAAAATCGGTATTTGTATGACAAGGATTTTAACGAAACTGCTTTTTACTTTGATGATTATAAAAAAAGAGGCGCCCGTTGGATACAGGGAGAAGCAAATAGAGGGGGATATTGGTACTATTATTATAGATATATTTCTAACTGTTCTGGAGCAGTATATCCCACGACCATTCCTGATCTTGCAAAAAAGGAATTGAAAATGTCTGGTCTTCCTGAGATTTTAAAACAGAAAAGCGTCTTTAGACCACGGGACTATTTTATATCATTAAGAAGGGCACCTGTACTGGAACACCTAGTTAAAGCAAACTTATATAAGTTGTCACAGGAAGTCATGAATTACCCGGAAAAAATATCCTGTACACAACAACACGGTGCGTTACATACTCGACTTGGGATCAGCAGAAACGCTTTAAAACGCTTAAGAGAACGGGATGGGGGATTAGAATATCTTGTGTGGCTTCAGGAGGAAAATACATCCGCACATTATTTAGATGACGATTTAATCTTTTGGTTTATGAATAACAACATAAAACCTAAAGATTTAAAGTTTATTCAACCGAAAATGAGTTTTGTTCAAATAAGAAATTATTTGACTCGTCAGAAAGGACGGCGAAAAGACAGTATTTCTCAGGTGCTTATCACATGGCAGGATTATCTTTCAATGGCAAAGAGGATTAAGATGGATACGGATGATGAGATTGTGTATCGGACATCCAAATTATATCAGCGCCATAAAGAAATTATTCAATATATTGAAGAAAATCGCCTGTCTGTAACAGCGGGAGAACTTGCTGACAAATATCCGAACATCAATGAAATCCTCTCAGGTTTAGACAAAAAATATGAATACGGCAATGAAATATTTACTGTTTTAGCTCCACATTGTATTGAAGACATTTTAAAGGAAGGACAGGCACTTCACCATTGCATAGATAAGAAAACAGAGTATCTGGAACGCATCAATGAGCAGGAAACTTATATTTTGTTTCTGCGTAAGACAGAACAGCCGGACAAACCGTATTATACATTAGAAGTAGAGCCGGGCGGAGTAATACGACAGAAACGGACAGAATATGACAGACAGAATAAAGACATTGAAGAGGCATCTGAATTCTTAAAAGAGTGGCAGAGAGAAATACAGAAAAGGATTACGGCAAGTGATAAAAAACTGGCAGACAAGAGCAGGCAGCTTCGCATAGAATCTTATGCTGAGATGCGCAAAAAGAAAGTAAAAATCAATGGCGGGTTGTTTCAGGGAAAATATCTGGCAGATGTATTGGAAGCAGATCTTATGGAAATGCCGGATACCTTTGAACATGCAGCGTAATTGGAAAAGGAGGACCATGAATAATAAAATAGATATGACAGGAAAAGAGCAGCTTCAGAAACTATGGAAAGAAAGGAAAAATATGCAGCAGGTAATCCATAGTGCTGTCAAAAATTCTAAGACCGGAAAGCTTTCTTACGAAATGCTGTTTCAGGAGTTAACGTTACGATACGGAAGCATATCTGGTAAGAATGGTGAAAATGTAATTTTGAAAGGCGTTTTGGACAATCTGTTATGGCACATGATCGGTGATAAAGAACTTTGCGAGCAGATTACAGAACATGGAATTTTATATAGTTGTCCGGAATGTGATACACAAATGACGGAGGAAAATGCCGCATAGAAAGAAGGGGTTATATGAGTAAAAAGGAAAGTATGTTGTTTGAGCTGATGGAAACCTGCAATTTTCGTGATGTGTTTGAGCATTGCTCAGAAGCACCGGATTCTTTACAGTCAGGGAAACATCCGGACGCCCAAATAGGACATATTCGTGCATACTGGAATGAAGACGGATGGCATGGTAACTATTTTCCTTGTAGAGGTGAGCTTTGGACGAAAGCATTTAACCGGGAATCACAGGACATTTATCGCTGTCTGGTGACACAGTTTTATAATCTGGAAATATTAAGAAAATTTTGTAAGGGACATCCATCTTCGCATGTGGGTGAAAATGAGTATAATTTTTTTATGAATGGCCGCACAGCAGACTACTGGATTAGGTTTATAACAAGGGAGAATGATTATAACCTGTACCTAAAAGGATATAAGAAAAACTGTCAGCATACATAAAGCTACGGAAATATGATGAGACGTAAAAAGGAAAGATAAAATTCTTTCCTTTTTACGCAAAGTAGCAAAGGTGGAAACGTAAGGGAGGAAAGGATGGGAGAATTTGACAGGATTATAGAATTTGCAATAAGAACAGATGTAGAACTATATACAGCAATGCCTACAGGCTGGAGAAAGATTACCGGTTCAATGACTGCACCACGTGGGAGTACTTGGATCTACAATGGAAAATCATATTTTTCAGGGCAAAGGAAAACAGCACTTTTGGTAGAAAAAGAATGTTTGAAATAGGATTTTAAAATGAGGTGGATAGTATTGAAGAAAACGGAAGGATATTTTCAGCAGTCAAACGGTCAGCTTACTCTGTTCCAGCCGGATTTCATTCGGGATGCTGATTGTACCAAAGAGACTCCGGTTATATATGGAAAATCGGATATTCCGATCTATGGAATGGGTAAAAGAATCCGTCCAAGGGTTTCTGGAAGGAAAGACACAGAGTATATGAAAAAGATCTATCTTGAAGAATTACTGCCTTTGGAAATGTATGATTTGGTTATAGTTTTAATATCTGGTGGTAAGGACAGCATTGCCTGTTATTACAAGCTATTGGAGTTAGGCGTACCAAAATCCAAAATCGAGTTTTGGCATCATGATATAGACGGTGGACACCCTTCACGAACTATGGATTGGAGATGTACTGCAAATTATATACGCTCATTTGCAGAAGCAGAACAGATTCCACTTCGGGTATCCTGGAGGAAAAACGGATTTTTTGGAGAACTGTATCGTATTGGGACATCAGAATTAATTGAATGGGTAGATCCAGAGACAGGGGAAATTTATCAATGTCCTCCGTCAAAAAAGTATATGGAATGTCAAAAGTTAAAAGCGGCAGCAATATCAGAAATGGAAAATAAACTGGCGGAATTCGGTTATCGAATGAAATTTCCAATGAAAAGTGGAGATTTGAGTCGGCGCTGGTGTTCTGCTTATCTAAAGATCATGGTAGCAGATACCGTTTTGCGAAACATGAACAGTATGCAGAAACTAGAGAATACGGGTGGTAAAAGACAAAAATTTCCAGCAAAAGGGAGCACACATCAGGGACGTTGGTGTAGCGGAAGTTTAAAGGCATCTGTTCAGGATAGTGTGACTGCTAATTTAACAAAGACACGAAAGGATATAAAATTATTAATTGTATCGGGAGAAAGACGTGGTGAATCCGTTGGGAGAAGCAAATATAATGAAATAGAAATTCACCGTACCAATGCAGTTTCCAAACACCACCGTACTGTACACCAATGGCGTCCGGTTATTGATTACAGTGAAAGAGATATTTGGGAAGTGCTGAAGCGGCATAAAGTAAACCCACATCCTTGTTACCGGGCAGGTTGGAACCGCTGTAGTTGTGCAATGTGTATTTTTTCTACTCCCCGATTATTTGCAGGAATCAGGGAACTGTATCCGAAAGAATATGCTCTTTTATGCCAGGACGAAAAAATTCTTGGATTTACGCTGGATAACCATTGCGATTTGGAAACTTATATCGGTAGTGCGGACTCATGTGTATATCATGGTGATAAAGAAGCGATTCAAAGTCTGCTTACGGGAGAGTTTCCAGTCGAGTCTGTTTATGTAAAAGGCAAATGGAAATACCCGGCAGGAGCTTTTCATGGTGCAGCAGGAGGACCTTGTTAATCTGAGGAGGAGATTATAAATGAAAACGGTAAAAGAAATAACACAGGAAACAGTAGATGCTTTCATTGAAACGATGAGTTTGACAATCTTTTATGAAAAAGTGGCAGATGAATTGCAGATGACAGCACCAGAAGGTTATGGATTTGACTGCCGGAAGATAAGTATTTCAAATAAAATTCAGGAGCAGTGGATACAGCAGTTTGAGGAAAAGTTGGGAAAAGAGCATCTTCCGGAATTGTTCAGAATGCTCTTACTTGCTGGACCAAAGGTGGAACATCAACTGAAAGCAAACGAAATAGCTACTGAAGAGAATTGGATTTGCAAAATGAATTAGTGTTATTATTTATATTACGAAAAAAGAGAATAGGAGAAGTTTGATATGACAGATGAAGAAAGAATAATTTCTTGCCAGCAGGAAATCCGAAGACTTAGGGGTGTTGTGCGGGAATGTGAAGAAAAAAGAAGAGAGTTTCTTGAATGGTTGGAAGAGGAAAGTAAAATACCGTCTGAAAACCAGTCTGGATTAAATGTGGTGAAGCAGTATTTGAATACATGCCTATATTAAAAGGTCTTAAATAGAGATACCTTTTGTGTTTTATTCTGACAGGTAGATATTTCGTAGTAGAAAGAAGAGGTAAATATGGATAGATATGATGCAAGGAAAGAAACTTTTGAGGAAATAGAAATTTTTGATACTTTGGCACTTTTTTCTTCGGAAAGAATTCAAAGAGAAAGTGTTCCAGAAGGCTTTTACTGTTATGAAGTGCGGCATGATGATGAGTGTATGGGGATCCCATGTGAAATAAGTTCTCATATTCTAGTGAATTTTTGGGGAACAGTAATATCTAAAGTATCGCTCATTAATAATGGAGAAGATCGAAGATATATAGGAACTGATGACTGGGGATATACTGGAAACATCGGAATACAACTGGAAGCATGGTCTGAGAATAATATGTAATAATATGAAATGAGCGGTCTGGCATAGCCAGATCGCTTTTTTTGGATTCAGCAATGATACATCATCCATATAATTGGTATCCGATTATAAAATTCTTTGATCGGTGTAATATCAAAGTCTATCATGATGTTCATCTCGGATTTTAATAAGATAATATCTTATTGTCAGTAAAGATTTGTAGAGAGAAGATGGAATTTTCTATTGTGTATATGCTACACTTTTTCAAAAAAGATTTTGGAGGAGCCTGCTATGGAGATACGAAAGTTACAAGAGCAATATTTAGTGTTTTGCAAATATCGAAAGGAGCTTGACGATAAAACATTAAAAGCATATCGGATTGATCTGAGACAGTATTTTGAATGGGTAGAGGGAGAAGAGCCCGGAAAGGCGGAGATCGAGAAGTATATTACGAAGCTACATATAGATTTCAAGCAAAAGACAGTGAAACGTAAACTGGCAAGTGTAAAAGCATTTTATAATTATCTGGAAGAAGAGGAATTAATTGAAGAAAATCCATTTAGAAAAATAAAAGTAAAATTTAAAGAAGCAGTAGTATTACCTAGGATTATTCCACGGGAAGAGATTGAAAGTCTTCTAAATTATATGTATAACCATAAACCTGATTCTAAGGGCAAAATGGTTGGAACTTGGCAGCGTGATATTATGATAGTAGAGATGTTCTTTGCAACTGGGGCAAGAGTATATGAAATCTCTAATATTAGAGTGGAGTGTGTTGATTTACAATCAGGTTTGATTTGTTTTAAGGGGAAGGGGAATAAAGAACGTTATGTTCAAATTGGAAATCAAGAAGTATTGGAATGGATGAGAGAATACTATTTAGAAAATAAAAAAGAAATAGAAGCTTGTGGATTTTTCTTTGTGAATAATCGGGGTGGGAGATTTACAGAGCAGTCTATCAGACTTATGTTGAAAAAATATACCAAAGCTGCAGGAATCCGTAGGAACATTACGCCTCACATGTTCCGGCACTCTTTCGCCACATATTTAATTGAAGAAGGAGTAGATGTTAGCTGTATACAGCGAATTCTAGGTCACAGTTCAATTAAAACGACACAGATATATATACATGTAGCAGCTAGAAAACAGGCGGAGATTCTTCAACAATATCATCCGCGTAATGCTATGAAAATAAAAGTGGCATAGAAAAAAGGAACTTAATATTATTTTTTTGATCGGCTTTATAGGCGGTCTTGTTGTGATAGAAATATACCGAAAATATTACTTTACAAGGCTCCGAAATATACGAAATTGTACGGTCCTTTAGTATATGATTCAGGAAATATAAAGGTACAAGAAAATTTGGATGTGGTATGGAAAAATTTGGAGAAATTTGTTATAATTAGCATGATAATTTGTAGTTATCTGTTGTGAATATATATATATTAATGTTGCATGAGTTAAAGGGAGAATTATGGAAAGAAAATATACATTACCTCAGAACTTAGTCCTTTTAATATCTGGTGTTCCTGGTGTTGGGAAAACCACTCTTTCTAATGAACTTCTTAAGATACATAAAGAAATCCGACTAGTCGAAGAAACGGATATAATACGAGAAATTTTAAGAGGATATAATGATTATTTGTTTCAAGAGCATGGTTTTTTGCAAAATAATATTTATTCGCATCATAAATTTCTGACTTATGATATGGCAAAAAACCAATGTAAAATCATGAAAAACTCTATTATAAATATTATTCAACGTCAACAAAGGAAAGGAATTCCATCTATTATAAATGGTGTACATATTATTCCTGAAGAATTATATGTACACCTAAAGACATCCAATATTGTATACATTAATTTATATGTAGATTCAGAAAAAATCCTATGGGCCCGTTTGAAAAAGCGAGATTCTCAAAAATATAAATTAGAATGTATACCTCTTTTATATCAAACTAACATTGATTTGAAGAATAGTATATTACGTTTAGGAGAAAAGATTTCTTGTTATAATATTAATGTAAGCTTAAATTCAATCTCAGAAACGCTTGCTGAAATAAATGAAATCTTTTATCATTTATATGGTAATTAAAATAAATCTACAGCACCATTCCAAACAGCACAATACTTTTCGATACATTCTTTTCCCCGTTCAGAAGTGGCACTGAAAACTTCAAATTTTGAATCTGTCATTATTTGAGGTTGACCATTTTCATCAAAATGTGGTTTAGAATAAATAATACAATTATCTAAACGAATTATAATTTCTTCTCGCCGATTAGAATATTTGCGAAAACATTTTTGGAGGATTCGATTATCACCAATCTGATATTTGGCTCTTTTTATTGTAGCATCTAATTCTTGTAAAAAGATATCTTGTTGTTTGTGTGCAAATTTTACTTCTTCCGCTTCAGGATTTAAAAACATACATCTAAAATCGATGCCAGCCATATTGTCTATTATAGATTTTTCTTCCAAATATTCAAACAATTCCTTGAAATTTCCACCAAATAATTTCATGTTTTTTCTTCCATAAATCCACAGGTATTTTCCAGTATATAAGAATGACTGCACAACTGCTTTCCATAAATCAAATGTTTCAAATCCAGTCATAAAATATGCTGTTTTATTTCTATAAATAGGACTTTTTACTTTGAAAGATTCATTATTTAACAATATATCAACAAAATCTTCACACTGTATATCCACCTGACGATATTTATCTTTTATATTTTCTACATTTTTAATAAAATTTGAAAGAACATTTCTCGTATATGATGAGTCACGTAATCCAAAACAATTTATAAATGATGCTTCAAAATCTGCACCATTTATATTAATTTCTCGAACAACATTCATTGGATTATCTATCCATGAATGCCAATTGGGATCATTATCAAATAAAAGTGGAATAACCGTTTTGTTTAATCCACAAGCAAACCCCGCTTCATAAAGTAGCCAGGGTGATTTTTTATTTTCTTTGGTAAAGCAAAGTAATAGCAAATCACAGTCTTCTATTTTTTTAATTATTTTCTCTTGAACTTTTTCGCCTGCTGAAATATTTTCCTCTGACATAAACACATTTGAATGAGGATCAAGGCTTTCTATAAGATATTTTATTTCTAATGCAAATTCTCTACTCTTAGCTTTAGACCAACTCACAAAAATATTTGGCATATTATATTTTCTTCCTCCATTTTATTGTCCTAAATTCAACAGATAACTACAAATTATCTATAATATTTACAACTGCAACGCAGACAGATTGGATGGAAAACCAGACCAACATAAAAACTCCTAGAGTAAAGTGATTCTAGGAGTTTTTTGTGTGAAAATTTACAGAAATGTAGAAGATGCATACTTTTTATATTTTAAGAGGATAAACATTATAAAATTGTGAGCTAATGCAATAAAAAAACCCGGAATTATTCCGGGTTTGATGGAAATGTATAGTTGTTTAAAACTTCATAAGGTATTGAACTAGCAGTTTGAAGCACTATTTCTTTTGAAACAGTTAATGTATGTTCGTTAATTAGAATGAACGAAAGGTTTAAGTTTAAATTATGAGGCCGGTGTTCCATGTAGTACTGAAATAACAAAGGAATCGAAGTGACAAAGCTGATTTTATCGTTAGACTTCATTTCTTTTGATATTAAACTTAAAAGATTGGTAGAAAGTTCATGGTCTACAGTTCCAAAAGTATTGTCTGAAAGAAAATGAAAATACCAACGGTGAATGGGACCGTTTGTAAAACATGAAGTCATTTGGTAAAAGCTGGTGTTATCACATAAATGCTCGGAAAATTCATATGGAATATGTGATAAAGCAAGCTTAACGGCCTCCATCATATGATTGATGGCAGCAGGAACGGATATAGTGTTTGGATCATAGCCACAAACAGAAAGTAACTCTTGCAAAGATACTCTGTTTTGTGAATTTAAGGCAATTTTGGTTAAAGTATCTATAGTAGGTGGAGTCTCCCGTTTTTGCGTTACTAAACGGGAAAGGTGCTCCTTGCTCATTTGAATATCTTCGGCAAAACTTTTTTGTGTTCGATTTCCAAGTGCTCTTTTGAGGAGTATTGAAAATGCTGATTTATCAAATTGACTGTTCATAATAAAACCTCCATTTTCACTATATCATGTGGGAATGGAACAATCAATCAGATAATTAGTAGGGGAAATTATTTTTGCTAAGTGTGTAGATTTAAAATAAAAGAAAATCAATATATAATAACCTATATCAATAATAATTGACATAAAAAGGGAAAGGTGTGTATAATGTAGATATAGTAAAAGAGGGGGTGATCGAAATTTGAAGACTTATGAGGTTGGAAATGTGAGATATGATGGAAAAGTTTATTTTCTGATTCGCCGGACAGAGGATGCCAGTATCTGTGTATATCCAACAAAATATTTGAAGCATAAGACAACTTCAAATCGTTCCCCCAATACAGTAAAGCGTATTGCGTTTTCATTATCCTATTTTATGGGATATTTGAAAGAACAGGGGAGACAGTTTGAGGATGTTTATGAGATGACTTATAGTGCACAAATGGAATTTTTTCAGAACTTTCTCTATTGGGTTAAAGGAGGAAAGCATATTTCCGGGGAAGTAAGGAAAATTCCAGATAATGGGACCTGCAACGCATATTTACATGATGTGTTTGGTTTTTATCAATTTCTTGAAATGGAATATGAACAGTTTGGCTCATTGCTGGTTCTTTCAGATAAGACAATTTCGTATACAAATGCTATAGGCGTTAGAAAGACCAAGCTGTGCCGGTCATTTGATGGATATTTGAATGCAGTTTCATCAAAAGGGAGAACCATAGAGAGAAAAAATATTATCGTTCTTTTGGATGCATGTACAAATTGCAGGGATCAGTTGTTACTTCTTTTATTAGCTGAGACCGGATTTCGCATTGGAGAGCTTTTAGGGGTACGTTATGTGGAGGACATTGATTACCAGGGGTGTCGGATACGCGTTGAGCCAAGAGTAGACAATGAAAATGAAGTGCGTGCAAAATATGAGGAAGACAGGTGGGCAAAGGTTAGCAAAGATACTTTTGACATTCTGCTCTTTTACTATGCTAAGTACAGAAAATTATTGCGAGAATCAGAATATTTGTTTATTACATTATCTGGAGAACATGCCGGACAAGCGTTAACAGAAGATGCAGTCAATGCAATGCTTCGCCGTTTACAAAAGAAGACACAGATTAAAGTTACATCTCATATGCTCAGGCACTATTTTGCAAACGAGCGTCGGAAGAATGGATGGAGTTTGGAATTGATCAGTCAGGCGCTGGGGCATAGGAATCTACAGACAACTATTAATTATCTGAACATTAGCAATGAAGAGTTGGTTGAAGCAAGTGAAGAGCTTTTTCGCAAAAATGCAGCATTATATATGGCGGATAAATTGTTATAGGAGTTGGTTAAATATGACAATGGAAGTGGTTAATTGCTTTTATGAAGAAAAGAAGAATGCCGAATATTTAGAAAGACAGATAGAGGAGTGCCCGGTAAGGGAAAAGAGATTTATAAAGCGTGGGATAGAGTATTTATATTTGAAAAATGTGTACGATGTAACAGAAATTGAAGATAGTTTGATTGATTCGTATGCACTATGGCTTCAGGAACATGGAATTAAAGACAGAAAGTTGATAGGTGTATACCAAAAATCTTTACGGGATTGGAGAATGTTTCATAAGCAAAAAGAATTTGTAAAACTAAAAGAAGAGCTGGAAGAATGTGACACAGTAGAACAGACTCTTAAGAACAAAGTGTATGCATTTATGGTGGAGAAGAAGATATATAGTTTGGAAGAAATTGACTGGGATGTCAGGGTGAGTTATGAACAATATCTGGAGAAAACCATAAATAAAAGAAACCGTCCATGGTATCTAAGCGGCTTAGATAAACTAAAGTTATTTGATATTAAAAAAAGAAATAACAGTATAAGGGAAACTAAAATTCGGCTAAAGTATCAAGAGAAGAGAATTTACTTGGGTTATCATCCAGATTATAATTTGGCAAAGGAATTTTACTATTGCAAGGATGCAGAAGGAACTATATGGGATTTTTCAATTAAGACATCACAGAGACTGAAATATCAGATTTTTACAGTTCTAAATTATGCATTAGAAAACTTTTCTGAGCGTAAATTACGGCGGGGGTATCTTGCCCCTTTGCATTTCTTTTATGTGTATTGCATAGACAGAGGGATTTCGGATCTAACACAGCTAGAACAAAATCAGATTGATGAGTATTTTAGTAAAGCAAAAGAAGTTCCTCTTGTAAATAACCGATATCCTCAGATTGTGGATAAAGTACAGAGAATCCTTTTTTTGCAGGCTAAAGATATTAACTGGGATGCAAATGTATGGTATTTGGAGCGTTTCCAGTTTGATATAACCCGTTATGATCCGACAAGACCGGTAAAACGAATTTCATTTTTAGATATATTAGATAAACATAACCGAGAATATTTAAAGATGTATGTAAAATATCAGTTGGGTGTAACTGGAGCTGCTGTTCAAAATATATGGGCACGGACGTATATTACAAAAGCTTTTCTGCGTTTTCTTGATAAAGAAAAACTTGCAGTAGATAAATTAACTGCAGCAGAGATTGATTTATATATGAGAGAGTTGCAAAAGGAATGTGTTGAAATTGCAACATTTAACGATAAGGTGGCTGAAATCCATTGCTTTTTTAGATTCCTGACAGCGAGGGGATATTATAGCAAGGTTCCGTTTTATTCAGAATATTATATAAAGCGGGAACCGGTACCACATCATTATCGGTCCGTACCACAGAATACGGTGACGGAGATCTTACAGAATTTAAACCAGTTGCCAGAAGACATGAGGCTTATGTATCTGCATTTATGGTGCTTGGGGTTACGAATCAATGAAGTATGTTCCATAAAACGGGAAGGATATTATCTGAAGGAGGGGGTTGCCTGGCTTAGGATTTACCAGCACAAAATGAAGATGGAAAAGGTAATTCCAATCCCGATGATATTATATCGTAGCATGATGGTTTATATAGAACGAAAGAAAATCGGTATAGACTCTTATGTGTTCCAAAATTCCAAAGGAGGACCATTTTTGTCAACACACTATTGGCATGAAATGGTGGCATGGTGCAAAAAACAGGGAATTAGATGCGGAGATCATGTGTTCCAAACGCACGATTATCGGCATAGTGTAGCCACAGCTTTATATGAACGCGGGGCGTCCATACAGGCAATCCGGGAATTTTTAGGTCATAAACATGAAAATATGACAAGACGGTATATTGACTGTATTCAGAAACATGTGGATATGTCAAGTGAACAATATTATAAAGAACAGAAAAGTTTGGTAAGTGAATGGAAAGAAAGAAGTGACAAAGATGGAAACTAGGATTTACATAAAAGAACTTCCTTGCTATCAAAGAAAAGGATGTATTTCTGAAAAAAATATTAGAGTTATGGAACAACATTTTTATAATTTGGATCTTTTGACAATGGAAGGGCAGAAAAAGGAAATGGAAACATTCATACGAAGCCGCGGAGAAGAGTTGAGTATGTCTACCGTAAATGGAGACATAATTCTTTACAATCTACTTGCTAGATTTATGAAAGATAAATATCCGTTTCTGCACAGCTTCAGGGCAATACCAGAAGAAGTCCTTGTTAAGAAATTTAGGGCATGGCTATTAAATCATGGCTATCAAATCACACGAAAGCATCATATGAAAAGTATGGGTAAGAATTTACAGGAGGATGCGGCACCGATCAAGTATCTACGTCTTCTGCTTCGTTATTTAGAGCCGGAAGATAAACGGTCAGAATGGGAAAAAGATGTGTGGAAACTGGAAAATTTTGGATTTGAGGTCAGACAGAATCCGATAGATGTAATAAGGACAATAAAATTTACAGGAATCATACAAGAGACGATAAGGGAAGAGGTAAAACGGGCATCTTATATCCGGATTAAATATTTATCGGTAGGTTCGTTACAGGGAGAGATACGTGCGGTAAGACGGTTTTCTGAGTTTCTTGCCAAGAGAAATCCAGAGATTAAAAGTTTAGGAGAAGTAGGGCGATTAAACATTGAAGAATACTTGACTTACATCAATCTGGAAAGAGGCCAGGAAAGAAACTTAAAAACGGAAATGGCAAATTTAAAAAACATGCTGCAGCAGGTTGGAAAAGTGATTGACAAGCCCAAGTTGGGGAAATTGTTTATTAAGCAGGACATGCCAAAAGCACCGGAAGTAGCATTTAAAATTTATTCTGACGAGGAAATAAAGCGTTTGAACTATTATATTGTTAATATGGAAGAACAGGTGGCACGTGCGCTGATCCTGCATCAGATGCTTGGTGGAAGGATTTCTGATACACTTACCTTGCGAACAGACTGCTTATATCAGGAAAATGGACATTATATTGTTCGAATGTATCAGGTAAAGACCTCTTATTATGAAAAACCGATTCCAGATGATGTGGCTAAGTTAATTCAGAAATCTATAGAGTATACATACGAAAGGTACGGGGAAACGGAATATGTATTCGTAAATGAGTCGAACCCTTCCCTGCCGTTTCAATATTCTATGCTGAAACACCGTGTATATACATTGATACACGAAAATGATATTTGCAAAGACAACGGAGAACGAATGGGCTTTGCCACACATTTATTCCGGCACTGTTATGGCATGAAACTTGTGGAACTGCATCTGGATGATGCTGCTATTGCACATCTATTAGGGCATAGAGGAGTGAATACGGTATATCGGTATCGGCGGGCAAGCGGAAAGCTACTGGTAAAGGAAACCGAAGAATTAAGAAAGACGATGGATGAGATTTTGAGTGAAATTATTAAGGAGTGGGATGGATATGAGCAAGTATTCAAAAATGGTTGAGTCTAATCAAAAGGCGAGTAAGGAAAAAATTGACCGCGCGATCCGCACGATTAAAGAAATGCTGGATAAAGAAGAGCAACTTTTGGTTTGTGAACTAGTTCGGAAAACCGGATTGTCAAGGGCTTTCTTCTATAAGAATCCGACTGTAAGCAAGTTTTTGAATGAGGCAAGACAGAAGCAGGAAGGCAAGGTGTTCCATCAGAAAAAGAAAGTGATTCTGGATTATGCTTTGGAGCGGCAGAATGAGTTAATAAAAATGGAGTATGAAAAATCTCAGAAAGAGAATAAGGATTTAAAGGCAGAGAATGAAAAGTTGAAGAAAGCTCTTAAGAAAAAAGAAGTTGCGTTTATTAAAGGATTGTAAATTTTATACCTGTAGAATTGGAAAAGTAAATAAAAAATAGATCAGCGTGGATGTGAGTTTTCTGAAGTTTTTTCTCTTATGTTTTAATAATTCGAGGACGAAGACAGTAAGATGTTTTCGCCCTCATTTTTTTATAATTTTGTGATTTTTACAGAAAAAGAGTAAGCTGTTACTTTTTATTTTATAGAGAGGCTGTCTGAAGAGAAAAATGTGTTTGGTATTAGTTTGTTAAATGGGGAACACAATAAACACTGTGTATCATGTAAAGACCTTGATTTTCCGGCTTTCCTGAGAGTGGGGTACATATAATGTCGGTTTCAGGAACCCATCTTTCCGTTATAGGCGGTGTGTTCTTCTGGCTGCTGAGAAAACTCAGAATTCCCTACAAGGCCGCAGGAGGGATTACTGTGGCTGCCATGTTTTTTTACGGCAGTCTTACGGGGAACGGGGCGGCTGTACTGCGGGCTGTCGTGATGTTTGCAGTTTCCATGGGGGCGTTTTGGGTCAGGCGTACTTACGATTTCCTTTCTGCTATGGCGCTGGCCTCTATGCTGCTTCTGGCAGAAAGTCCGCTGTATCTCTATGACAGCAGTTTTCTCCTGTCCTTTGGAGCAATTTTGGGACTGGGGGCGGTATATCCGGTCTTATTTCCCGGAAAAAAAGCGGGGAGAAGAAGAGAAAGCAGGGCAGAAAAGCTGTATCATGGAATTTTAGCGGGAATACAGTCAGGGATATCCGTGTGGCTGGTGCTGCTGCCTGTCACCATGTATTTTTTCTATGAAATTCCATTATGGGGAATTTTTATGAATCTGCTGATTTTACCTACAGCGGGCATTTTACTGGCTTCGGGGATTTTAGGCTGTGTTTTGGGAGTCTGGTTTCCGGTTTTGGGAAAAATTGCAGCCTTTCCCGCAGCAGGAATTTTGGAACTGTATCTGCAGACAGGGAAGATTACAGCCGGACTTCCGGGGGCTTTGTGGATAACCGGCCAGCCAAAGCTGTGGAAATGTGCCCTGTATTATGTTTTACTGGTTCTGGTACTCTGGCTGAGAAAAAGGGGACTTCATTTCAGCTTACTTTTGGCAGGAGCCATGACCGTGTTACTTGTGCGGCTCCCTCAAAATGCAGTAGAGGTGACTTTTTTGGATGTGGGACAGGGAGACTGTGCCTGTATTCAGACGGGCATAAGAAGCGGATATCTGGTGGACGGGGGCAGCAGCAGTGTGTCCGGAGTGGGGAAATACCGGATTCTTCCGTTTCTGAAAGCCTCCGGAATTTCTCGGATAAAGGGTGTTTTTGTTTCCCATATGGATGCGGATCATATAAATGGTATTCAGGAATTATTGGAAACTATAGCAAAAGGCGAAACCATGGTAAGGGTAGAACGGCTCTTTCTGTCTGCATGCAGGGAAACTGAAGAGCAGAGGCTGGAACTGGAAAAATTGGGGAAGGCAGCCGGGTGTGAAATTATTTATGCGGAAAAAGGGACAAAACTGCAGGAGGACAAAATGGAGATGGATTGTCTGTCCCCTTCAGGAGAAAATTGGGAAGAATGGGAAAGCAACGAGGCCTCACAGGTGTGGAAATTTCAAAAAGAGAAGTTTGTACTCCTGTTTACCGGAGATACGCAGGAGAGGGGAGAAGAAAGTCTTTTCAAGGAAACCGGAAACTGCCAGGTGTTAAAAGTGGCTCATCATGGCTCGAAAAATTCCACTCCGGAAGTATTTTTGCAGGAAGTTCAGCCGGAAATTGCTATTATTTCCTGCGGGGCGGGAAACCGCTATGGACATCCTCATAAGGAATTGGTGGAAAGACTGAAAAGATATACCGGAAAAATTTATAATACGGCAGAGTGCGGCGCTGTGCGTTTGCGGGTGAAAAAGGAGAAAATCAAGATTTCCTGTTACAGAACCGGGGATTCATGATATAATGAGCGTTAGCGAGCGGGAACAATGGGAGTGTCCGTTTGGCGAAAATAGAGGAGAATGTAATGAAAAGTTTACAGGAAGATATCAAAAATCAGGATTTTAAGCATGTGTATTTATTTTGTGGAGAAGAGGATTATCTGAAACAGCAGTATAAGA
Organism: Blautia sp. HCN-20427; assembly: GCF_037890365.1. Taxonomy (NCBI): domain Bacteria; kingdom Bacillati; phylum Bacillota; class Clostridia; order Lachnospirales; family Lachnospiraceae; genus Blautia; species Blautia sp. HCN-20427. The sequence continues at coordinate 21,950 of NZ_JBBKBX010000013.1, forward strand.
AAAAGATGCAGCAAGCACTCCTGCCGGATGGAGATACTATGAATTTTGCCTATTTTGAGGGAAGAAAGACGGAACCGGGAGAAGTCATAAGTCTGGCGGACACGATGCCTTTTTTTTCGGACAGGAGGGTGCTTCTTCTGGAAGATACGGGGTTTTTTAAAAATCAGTGCCAGGGCTTGCCAGAGTATCTGGGAGAATTGCCGGATTATCTCTGTATGATTTTCGTGGAGAGCGAAGTGGATAAGAGAAGCCGCATGTATAAAGCGGTGAAAAAGCAGGGAAGAGTGGTGGAATTTACCACTCAGGACAGCAATACACTCATGCGCTGGGTACTGGGAATGATGAAAAAAGAGGGAAAACAGATTACCCAGAGAGATATGGAGTTGTTTCTGCAGAAGACAGGCACGGATATGGGGAATATAGAAAGAGAGTTAGAAAAGTTGCTCTGTTATACCATGGGACGAGATGTGATTACAAAAGCCGACATTGAGGCGGTTTGTACCACACAGATTACCAACCATATTTTTGATATGCTCCGGGCGGTTACGGACAAAAATCAAAAGAAAGCTTTGGATTTATATTATGATTTGCTGGCTTTAAAAGAGCCGCCTATGAGAATTCTCTTTCTTCTGGCCCGGCAATTTAATCTGATTCTGCAGGTGAAAGAACTGGTGAAAGAAGGATATGACCAAGGGCAGATAGGGAAAAAAGCCGGATTGCAGCCTTTCGTAGTACGCAATTATATGACTTATGCGCGAAAATACAGTGAAGAAGATTTGCGAAGTGCAGTGGAGGAATGTGTCAGTACGGAAACAAAGGTTAAGACAGGGTATATGACGGACAGTATGAGCGTGGAACTTTTGCTGGTGAAGTTCAGCAGTAAGTAGAAGCAGAGGAAACAAAAACCGCCTGGCTGATGACGGCCAGCCAGGCGGTAAAATTTCTATTCAAAATCTATCAGCAATAATTATGCAAGTGTGTTTACAGCTTTAGATAAGCGGGAAACTTTTCTTGCAGCTGTATTTTTGTGATAAACACCTTTAGTAGCTGCTTTATCAATAGTAGAAATTGCGTTCTGTAATGCTGCAACTGCTGCTTCTTTATCTTTTGCTTCAATCGCTACTTCTACTTTCTTAATAGAAGTTTTAACAGCTGATTTGATAGATTTGTTTCTCTCAGCTTTTTTTCTGTTTACTAATACTCTTTTCTTTGCAGATTTAATGTTAGCCAAAGCGTACACCTCCAAATATGATTTACTGGTTTATAATTTATCTTTTTATCGGAGAAAGACACGGAACTCTCCGATATAACATGCTTTTTCATTCTAGTTGATTTAGAGAAAAATGTCAATACATAAAATCCTTTAAAATGCAAAAAATATAGGTATCCTGAGTTTTTTCGGGAAAACAGAAAAGGACGGCAGAAAGTCTGAAGAAGGGCAGAAAGGAAAAAGAGCATGGCATTGGGAAGAATCCGTACAGATTTGGCACTGGAGGCAAAAGAAAAATTTGAGGAAGAACATGCAGAAGTCAGAGGAGTAGTGGTAAAAGAAGATTACAATGAAGAAAAAGACATAAGGACTACAACGGTCATCATTGAGACGGAGAACGGGGCGAAAACCATGGGAAGACCCCAGGGTGTCTATATTACATTAGAAGCCCCCAATATGTCTGTGCCGGATGAGGATTACCACAGGGAAATTTCAAAAGAACTGGCAGAACATATGAAGGGACTGCTCCCTGAAAAACAGGAACTGAATATTCTGGTGGTGGGGCTGGGAAACAGAGATATTACGCCGGACGCGCTGGGGCCGGATGTGGTATCCAATCTGCATATTACCAGACATATTATCAGGGAATATGGCGTGCAGGGCACAGGGGAGGAGAAACTCCACAGTATCAGCGGTCTGGTTCCGGGAGTCATGGGGCAGACGGGTATGGAAACCCTGGAAATTGTGCGAGGTGTAGCGGAGGAGACAAGACCGGACGTTATTATTGCTATCGACGCTTTGGCGGCCAGAAGCGTTAAACGGCTGAACCGAACCATTCAGATAACGGATACAGGAATCAGTCCCGGTTCCGGCGTGGGAAATCACAGAACCGGATTGAATCAGGAGACTTTGGGAATACGCGTAATTGGAATCGGGGTTCCTACGGTAGTGGATGGAGCAACCATTGTTAGGGATTCTATGGCGCATTTGCTGGATACCCTGGAAGAAGCGGAGAAGAAGGAATTTTTGGAGGAAATGATTGCGCCGTCCCTGCACAGTATGTTTATGACCCCGAAAGATGTGGACGAAACCATTAAGCGTCTGGCCTTTACAATTTCTGAAGGATTAAATCTGGCTTTTGCCAAACCCGAGGAATAATTAAAAAGGATTGTCTCATATATAGATATGAGGTGATAGGGTGAAGAAAAGAAAAGCAGAAACGGTGGTGACCGCCGGGATATGGGTGGGAATGGCTGCGCTGGCCGTTTATATTGTTATAAAAGGGCTGGCTTTGGAAAAGAGTACTTTAGAGCATATGCTGTATCAGGTACAGCAGCAGGCAATAGAAATGTATCTTCCAGGCGTGACACGGGAATATGGGGAAACCATGACAGGTTGGCTTTGGGAGAAGATAGAATCCCGGCTGCTGCCAGCCTCGGCAGATATACAGCGGGAAGGGCAGGAAGAGACAGACCAGGCAACAAGTTCTAAGATTATGGAGGAGAACACAGAATTTCTGGAGGCAAAGCTGTTAGAAGAAAATCAGGAAGCAGGGCCTCCGGAATCGGGATATGAAAATACAGGAGGTGTGGATGCCCAGAGCACCCAGGCAGAGCAGGCAAGTACAACAGGAGGAGTTGCGGAAAATCAGATAAAACAGCCGGTCACAGATATCCCACTGGAAAAATTTCAGGATTTTGAGTTTGTTATGAGTAATTTCTATACAGTGGATAAAACAACCAGTATGAGCAGTGAGCAGTTAGACGCTCCCGCACTGGTACAGATGGATATGCGGATGAAGACAGACAACAGTCAGCCGCAGATATTGATTTATCATAGCCATTCCCAGGAAGAATTTATTGATTCCATTCCGGGAGAGGCCTCTACCACCATTGTAGGAGTGGGGGAGTATCTGGCTTCTCTTCTGCGGGATACTTATGGCTATCAGGTTATTCATGTGACAGATACCTTTGATATTGTAAACGGAAAGCTGGACCGTAATCAGGCATATACTTATGCGCAGGAGAGAGTGGAAGCTATTCTGGAGGAAAATCCCAGTGTGGAAGTGGTCATTGACCTGCACAGGGATGGAGTTCCGGATGATAAACGGCTGGTTACGAATATTAATGGAAAAGAAACGGCAAAAATTATGTTTTTTAACGGATTGAGCAGAACGAATCAAAACGGGGAGATTTCTTATCTTCCAAACCCCTACATCAAAGAAAATCTGGCTTTTTCTCTGCAGATGATGTTGGAATCTAAGAAATACTATCCGGATTTGGCCAGAACGATTTATCTGAGAGGATACCGCTACAATCTGCATTTAAGACCGAAAACTCTTTTGGTGGAATGTGGAGCGCAGACCAATACAGTGCAGGAGGAAATGAATGCCATGGAGCCTCTTGCTGACATTTTAAATAAAGTTTTGACAGGAAGTTAAAGGATAGCTTGAAATTCTTTAATTTTTTTCGTACAATGTTATATAAATGTTAAAGAAAGTTTAAATGGATCCTACATGGAGAGGTACAAAGGAAGGAAAGCGAAATGGCAAATGTGGCATTGATTATTGCAGGCGGCTCCGGGGCTCGTATGCACCAGAGTATACCAAAGCAGTTTTTGTCTGTAAATGAACGTCCGGTGATTCTTTATACACTGGAAGCATTTCAGAAACATGCGGATATTGATGCAATTGCGGTAGTGTGTATCAATGGCTGGGAGCAGGTTTTGTGGGCTTATGCAAAGCAGTTTAATATTACAAAGTTAAAATATGTGATACCGGGAGGGGAGAACGGTCAGAGTTCTATCCGAAACGGCGTTTTTGAACTGGAAAAACAGTTCCAAAAAGATGATATTGTACTCATTCACGATTCTATACGTCCTATGGTTTCTGCGGATGTGATTTCAGATTGTATCGTAAAGACAAAACAATATGGCTGTGCCATTGCCACGATTCCCTGTGCGGAGGCTATGCTGCAGACCGAAGACGGTATGTGTTCTACCGGAAGCTATCCCAGGGATAATCTGAAACGGACACAGACACCCCAGGGATTTCCGCTTGGAAAAATTTGTGATTTACACAGAAGAGCCCTGGAAAGGGGGATTACCAATTCGGTAGCATCTTGTACCCTGATGATAGAGATGGGAGAACAGGTGTATTTTTCTCTGGGCTCTGAAAAGAACATTAAACTGACTACCGTGGAGGATTTGGATATTTTCAAAGCACTTCTTCTGGCAAAGAGAGCAGACTGGCTTAAGGATTGAGAGGAGAAGCGGATGAAATTGTATAGCAGCAGGGTGTATACGGAGGATTTGGAAAAAGCAGTTTCCGGTGTCAGAGAAATAGAAAGACTGCGCGGAAAATCTCTATTGATTACAGGAGCCGGCGGACTTATCGGTTCCTATCTGGTGGATATGCTGCTTACGGCTAATCGTATGCAGGATTTGCATGTCACCATATATGCAGTTGGGCGAAGCCGCGAAAGACTGGAAGCCCGTTTTGCAGATGTGAAAACAGAAGCTCTGGTTTATGTAGAGCAGGATGTGGAGAAGCCCATGAAGCAAAAGTTTCCTGTGGATTATTTGATTCATGCAGCCAGCAATGCCTATCCGGCTGCTTTTTTGAAGGATCCGGTGGGAACGGTTATGGGAAATATTGCAGGGACGAAGAATCTTCTGGACTACGGGAAGGAACAGGGGGCAGAGCGCCTTCTGTTTGTGTCTTCCGGAGAAGTGTACGGCCAAGGGGACAGCAGTCTGGAAGCTTATAAAGAAGAATACAGCGGTTATGTGGACAATCTATCCTGGCGTTCCTGTTATCCGGCAGGTAAGCGGGCGGCAGAGACTTTGTGCTGTGCCTATACTGCCCAGTATGGATTGGAGACGGTTATTGTGCGGCCAAGTCATGTATATGGACCTAATATTACAGAAAGGGACAATCGTGCAACCGTACAGTTTATGGAAAATGCCATGGAAGGAAAGGACATTGTTTTAAACAGCGCTGGCAGTCAAATGCGTTCGTATACTTATGTGGCGGACTGCGGAGCCGCTGTTTTATCTGTCCTGTTGTCTGGAATATGCGGAGCGGCCTACAATATTGCCAACAGGCAGTCCAGACTGACCATTGCGGAATTTGCCCGGAAAACAGCCAGACAGACAGGCCGTCAGGTCATTTTCAAAAATCCCGATGATGTACAGATGGCACAGCGTACGCCCATAACCAGACAGGTGCTGGACAGTACGAAACTGGAAGGTTTGGGCTTTACGCCGGCTTTTGATATTGAAACCGGAATTGCCCACACACTGCAGATAATGAAAGAAATGTGAGTGAAACAGTGCACGAGTTCTGGAAAAACAGAAACTTCTGTGTTATCCTGGACTGTACGCAGCAAAAGAAAAGGGAATTTGTAATACACGTAGATTAGATTTTTTAGAATGGGGAAAATATGTTATATAAAGAATACGAGCCTGAGGTACTGAAAAAACTGCAGCGGGCAGAGGTGGAAATACTGAAAGATTTTGACGCGCTGTGCCAAAAACACAACATTGATTATTTTGTTTGTGGGGGAACGGCTATCGGCGGTGTCCGCCATCAGGGGTTTATTCCCTGGGATGATGACATTGACCTGGGAATGACAAGAGAACATTATGAACATTTTCTGGAAGTAGCAGAACAGGAATACGGAGAACGTTATAAAATTATGAATGCAGATACCAATCCGGATTTTCCCGTGACACTGACGAAATGGTACAGGACCGGTACCGTTTTCAGAAATGAAGAAATGATTGATTTGGGATTGCATATCGGCATTGCCATTGATATTTTCTGCTTTGATAATGTAGCGGATGAACTGCCGAAGTTCCGGCGTCAGGCTATGCGGGCATGGACATGGGGAAAACTGATGGTGCTGCGGCAGGTAGGAGAACCTAATATTTATGTAGAGGGCTGGAAGGCAAAACTTACCCTGCTGGTGGCAAAACTGGCACACTGGGGATTAAAAGCGCTGCATTTTTCTCCGAAGTTTCTCTATGGAAGAGCAATGAAAGCAGCAACACAGTATAAAGATGTACATACGAAAAGGGTAGCATATCTCTTTGACCCCACTCCGTATACCAGCGTCATCGATAAAAGGGACATTTATCCCACAGCAAGACGTAAATTTGAAACTATTGAACTGAATTTTCCATGTCATGTGGAAAAATATCTGGAGAGACGCTACGGTAGCAATTATATGGAACTGCCGCCGGAAGATAAGCGCCATAACCATGCGCCGGAAGAACTGGACTTTGGCAGGGAGTTTGCTGACTTATGATTGAAAAATTTTTTATGCCTTCCAATCACAATATGAAGAAGACGTATATCTGGACGGTTTTGGCAGGTTCGGTATATGCCGGAAGTTCTTTTCTGATGTCCATGTTTACTTCCAAGTATATCGGAGTGGCACAGGCTGGTATACTGGCTTTGGCTCTGACAATCGGAAATCAGCTGGTGACAATCGGACTTTATAATATCCGAACCTTTCAGGTATCGGATGTGACAGAAAAATACACCTTCAGCGATTATTGTGTGTTAAGAGTGCTGACGGTTTCCGCCATGCTCCTGGTGGGGGTGATTTGGGTTTTGAAGGATTCTCATCAGGGCGTGAAGTTGGCAGCCATTGGATTTGCCATTTTATTCAGAGCCATTGAGGCAGTATCGGATTTGCTGGAGGGAAGATATCAGCAGAAAGGAAGATATGATGTAGCCTGTAAGGGCGTATTTGTAAAAGTTTTGTCTTATCTGGCAGCATTTCTAGTTACGCTGTTTCTTACAAAAAATATTGCGGCTGCCCTGGGAGCACTTGCCGTGACTTATCTGATTATGTTGTGCGTCATTGACAGCCGGCTGATTGGCAGATTTGGAGGGATTTCTTTTCAGACCACCTGGATGAGACAGAAGGGACTGCTTTTAGAGGGACTTCCGTTGTTTGTCAATGCCTTTTTAAATGCCTATATTATCAACGCGTCTAAGTATGCTCTGGATAAATATTATGATTCGGAAACTCTTGGGATTTTCAATGTACTGTATATGATGGCGTTTGTAGTGAATATGTTTGCCTCTTTTGTGTTGAAGCCTATTATTTCTGTGCTGGCAGAAAAATATGTGAAAAGAGATATCTCCGGTTTTGTAAAGCTGGTACTCAGACAGGTTGCAGTGATTCTGACAGTGACGCTGGTATGTATCGGAGGCGCCTGGCTCCTGGGAGTGCCGGTATTGGGATTTTTGTTTGGCGTGGATTTGACGCATTATAAAGGGGCACTTTGTGTGGTATTAATCAGCGGCGGCTTTACGGCGCTTTATCAGCTTTTGCAGTATGGAATTATCATTATGCGGCATCAGTACAGTACTTTTGTGTGCTGTGGGCTTACCGTGGTGCTGACCTATGTGCTTACACCGATTTTGACAAAGCGGTATGCAGTCATGGGGGCATCGGCCAGTTATACAATTTCTATAGGATTTATGTCGGCTATGTTTCTGGGATTTTTTGTCTATCATTTGCAGAGAGACAAAAAGAAAATAGAGGACAGAGGATAAGAGGAACATTATGAGACGAATATGTATTTTTGCCTCTCACTATTTTCCCTATCTGGGAGGAATTGAGAGATATACCTATAACCTTTCAAAGGCTCTGATGGCTATGGGAGATGAGGTTTTGATTGTTACAAACAATGATGTAAAGGAAAAGAGTTTTGAAGTTATGGACGGTATCGGTGTTCTGCGTCTGCCCTGCTATAATCTTATGAGCGGCAGATATCCGGTGACAAAGCCGAATAAAGAGTTTTGGGAAGCATGGAAAAAACTGTGGGGAAAAGAATTTGATTTGGTTCTGATAAATGCCCGGTTTTATCCACACACACTTTTAGGAGCCTGGTTTGCTAAAAGGAGAGGTATCCGCTGTTTAATTTTAGACCATGGAACCAGCCACATGACAGTAGGAAAAAAATTTCCTGATTTGGTTTTTGCGGCTGTAGAGCATGTGATAACCTGGGGAGACAGGCGGCTTTGCAGGGAGTATTTCGGCGTTTCAAAAGCCTGTTGCAAATGGCTTCGGCATTTTCATATTCAGGCAGAAGGTGTGCTGTATAATGCGGTAAATGCAGAAAATATTACAAGAATTGCCCAAAATCCTACAGAAGATTTCAGGAAAAAATACGGTCTGGAGGCAGATACGGCTTTGATTGTTTACACGGGACGGCTGCTGAAGGAAAAAGGGATTTTTAAATTGATAAAAGCTGTGGAGCAAATGGAAACTTCCAGGGAGGTCTGTCTTTTTATTGCGGGGGACGGGGAAGAAATGGAAGGGGTAAAAGCCTGTGAAAGCCATAGAATCAAGCCGCTTGGAAGGTTGGATTTTAAAAATATAGCCTCTCTTTTAGGTCAGGCAGAGATTTACTGCCTTCCCACGGAATATCCCGAGGGTTTTCCTACTTCCGTGTTGGAGGCAGCAGCGGCGGGCTGCTATGTGATAACTACCAACCGGGGCGGTTCTGGGGAACTGCTGGTGGACAGAAGCTATGGAACCATTCTGGAACAGGTTACCGTAGAAGGCTTAAAAGAAGAGTTGGAGCGTGTACTGGCAAATGAGGAGGAACGCAAGCGTGCAGCGGCAAAAGCACAGAAAAGAGTACATCAGCTTTTTACCTGGGAGAAGACTGCACATAAGGTTCATCAGCTGGCAGAAGAAGGAGTACTGGAATGAAAAAACGGAAACTGATAATTATTCCTGCTTATAACGAAAGTGCCTGTATAGAAAAAACGGTAAAGGACATTCAGAAGTATGCACCGGAATTTGATTATATTGTAATTAATGACTGTTCTACAGATAATACAAGGGAAATTTGTGAACAGCATGGATTTCACCTGATAAATCTGCCTGTGAATCTGGGGATTGGGGGTGCTGTGCAGACCGGATATCTGTATGGATACAGAAATGGTTATGATATGGCTGTGCAGGTGGATGGAGATGGACAACATAACCCTGCTTTCTTAAATGAAATGGCAGAAACCCTGGAGAAGGAAAAACTGGATATGGTGATTGGCTCCCGGTTTATTGAGAAAAAAGGCTTTCAATCCTCGAGTATGAGAAGAGTAGGGATTCGCTACTTCAGCGCCTTGATTAAAATTTTAACAGGGGTGCGGATTACGGACCCTACTTCAGGACTGCGGCTGGTGAATCGGAAGGTTATGAAAGAATTTGCGCACAATTATCCCAAGGATTATCCGGAGCCGGAAAGTGTTGTTGCGATTCTGGAGAGAAACTGTAAGGTGAAGGAAATCCCTGTGGTTATGCGGAAGCGCATGGGTGGAGTATCGTCTATTTCCATGAAGAAATCTGTGTATTATATGATAAAGGTTTCCCTGGCCATTGCCATTGAGAAAATCAGAGGAGGGAAAGGATGAATATTCGCATTCAGATTTTAATTGTTGTAATTACCCTTCTGGCTATGTTTTATGTGATAAATAAAATCAGAAATAAGGGAATTGAACTGAAATACAGTCTGGTATGGCTGGCTTTGGGGACAGGGATTATTATTTTTACCTGCTTTCCGAAACTTACTACATGGCTGGCCCATGTACTGGGAATCAGCCAGCCGATGAATATGCTGTTCTTTGCAGGATTTTGCTTTATGCTGCCTATTATTTTTTCGCTGTCAGTATCTGTGTCCAGGCTGTCAAACAAGGTGAAGAGACTGACACAGGAGATGGCGCTGCTGGAGGAGCAGAAAAGAAAAGCAGAAGAAGAGAGTGAGGAACTGCAGAAATGAAGAAAAAGAAAAAACAGACAGCGGGGAGAAAGTGGATTCTCCAATTATTCTTGCTCTTAGGAATCAGCCTGCTGGCAGGAGTGCTTTTTGAAGGGCTGTATGAGATGAATACTTACAGGCGCTCTCTGAAAGGCGGACACCAGGCCGAGAAGGAACAGATTGAAAAACAGTATATCAAATTATCCGAACCTGAGGCAGGAGTAAACGAAAATGGAGCGGAAGAAGGCTTCTACAGAATAAAGATTATTTTTCCTGAACGTTATATAAATAAATTTCAGTATTCTTATACCGCAAGAGAGGACTTTGTCCCTATTATAAAAATTCATACAAAGGATATTTATAAAAATTCGGAAGTAAGGGAAATCCGGGATGTATGCAGAAAGAATCTGGAAGAATCCGTGGTGAATCTGAAAGATTATGTTACAGAGATAGAAATAAAAGTACCTCAGGGAGTACGTCTGTATAATTTTACCATAGAAAACAGCTGGAATTGGAACTGGTATAGAACTGCGTATGCGTTTGTTTTTGTTTTACTGGTTCTGTCAGCCTTTTGTTGGAGAAAACAGATTGGAAAGAAGCCGGAATACGGTTTTCTTGTATATGGTATCGGCCTTGGGCTTTTGCTGATAGCCCTGCAGCCGCCGGAGTGTGTAAGCTGGGATGAACATATACATTTTAACAAGACGTTTCATTGGTTTGAAGAGGGACAAGTGCCGCAAAGCGTAGCAGAAGCCTATATCACCCAGTATCCGGAAACCATAGACGGCTCTGCTTTTTTATCAGAAGAGGAAAAGCAGCTGCAGATAGAGTATCTCAATGAGAATACGGATATACAGGCACAGGACTACGAAAAAGCCGCAAATCCTTTAAATGCCATAGGTGAACTTCATATGGCGCTTGCTGTAAAAGCAGCAGAGGCTCTTGGCCTGCCTTTTTATGTGCAGTTTTTGCTGGGTAAGGCCGCAAATCTGCTTCTATATGTGCTGGTAATGTTTTTGGCTATTAAAATTGTACCTGTAGGAAAAATGTTTCTGACGGCAATAGCTCTGATGCCTACAGCGCTTTTGCAGGCGGTTTCCTATACTTATGATGTCTCTGTGATTGCGTTTGTAACACTGGGGTTTGTGCTGATAATAGAGGAATTTTTCTATATAGACAGAAAGCTGACCTGGCAAAAGCAAATTCTGATTGCTTTCGTCTTTATTTTAGGAAGCTGTCCGAAACCAGTCTATATTCCGATTCTAGCGTTGTTGTTGGCATTGCCTGAAGAAAAGTTTCGGACAAAATGGGAAATGGTATTGTGTAAAGGCATTGCAGTGATTATTTGCGTGGCTATGATTATGACACTGTTGCTGCCTGCGGCAAGTGGAAGTGTGGAAGGAGATTCCAGAGGTGGGGCAACCGATGTGGGAAAACAGCTGGCTCTGGTTATGCAGCACCCACTCGGTTATCTGGCCGTGTTCTGGAAAAACTTTTATGGAAGTCTGAATTCCTATATATTCGGAGGTGATGCGGTGGCCAATCTGGCCTATGCAGGCAAGCATCAGCTCCATGCTATGGCAGCAGTATTCTGTTTTGCCGTGGCGTTTACAGAGAAGAAAAAGCGCTTTGTTTTTTCTAAAAAAACCGCTGTTGCATACAGAGTAATTCTGGCTTTTGTGCTGGCTATGATTATAGGTCTGCTCTGGTCTGCGCTCTATGTATCTTTTACACCGGTAGGAAGCACAGAGATTGCCGGCGTGCAGGCAAGGTACTATATTCCGCTGCTCTTTCCACTGTATCTGCTGTTTTATACAGATAAAATGGAAGGGAAATGGAAAGATACATCTTATACAACGGCTGTATTCTGGATCATACTATTTATCGCTCACGGAGCTTTTTATACGCCGTATTTTCTGAAATATTGTCAGTAAGTGAGACGATTCAGCTAAGGAGAAATTTATGGAAAATAGCAAAAAGAGAAGTACAGGAATAGGAGAAATTCTGTATCACTTTCGATATCTGATTATTGTAGTTGTTTTTGCAGTCAGTGGATTTTTGGAATTAAGCGGTTCTTCCATATCTATGTGGGAGGATTTTATAGGAATACAATCTCAAAGCGGAGACGGAGACTTGTTTGGACAAGCAAGAATGATTCGGAGCGATGAATGGGCTGTGAACACACCTATGGCATTTTCACAGTATTTTGCAAAGGACGGGAGCTTTCCCTACTTTTCAGAGACTCTAAGAGGCGCGAAAACAGACGCGTTTATTGTGTATGGACAACCGGTTCTGAGCTGGGAAGTGATTTTCCGGCCCTTTCAGTGGGGATATCTGCTGTTTGCACCAGCCAGAGGCCTTTCCTTTTTCTGGTGCGGGCGGTTTCTTGCGTTACTTATGATTTCTTTTGAACTTGGTATGTATCTTTTTAACAGAAGAAAATCTTATGCTGTGGCATATTCTGCACTTCTCAGTCTGTCGCCTGTTGTGCAGTGGTGGTTTGCCATTAACGGACTTGTAGAGATGTTGGTGTTTGGGCAGGCAGTTTTGCTGATTGTGTCTGCTTATTTTAACCAGAGGCAGTATTGGAAAAAGATACTTCTGGCTTTGGGACTGGCTTGGTGCGGAGGTTGCTATATTCTGGTATTTTATCCGCCATGGCAGATTCCGCTGGGATATGTATTCCTGTTTTTACTTATAGGAATCACAGCAAAAGAATATAAAAAAGACTTGTGGTGTTGGAAGAAAGATATTCCTGTTATTTTAGGCGCTCTGCTGATTCTGGGAATTGCAATGGGAGCCATTGTCTGCAAATCATGGAATACCATACAGACCGTGATGAATACTGCTTATCCCGGAACAAGGAGTTTTGCGGGAGGAGGAGCACTCAGAAAACTTTTTAACTGGGCACAGGGGATTTTGTATCCTTTTATGGAGCCTGCTTTTGGCGGAACAAATGTGTGTGAAGAGGCCAGTGTGATTTCCTTTTTTCCATTGGGAATCCTTGTGGGATTATGGGTTCTTATAAAGGAAAAGAAAAGGGATGCCATGCTGATTTCTCTTTTGACAGGAACAGTCTTTTTGACTGCTTATTGTGTTTTGCCATGGCCGGAGATTCTGGCAAAAGCAACTCTGCTTAGTAATTGTCAGCCAGACAGAGTTGTTTTGGCAGTGGGCTTTATCAGTCTGATATTGCTTTTGTATGCGTCTGTAATTTCAGAAAAGGCGCCGGGAAAAGCAGCTGTGGGAATTGTTGGAGTTTTCTTTGCCGGAGGAACGATGGTATTTCTATATAAAAGTCTGCCGGAACTGTATGTGGCAAAGAGGCAGGTAGCAGCAGTCTGTGTAATTCTTACAGTTTCCCTAATTCTTGTGGGAATACTGTGGTACAAATGGAAAAGCACAGTTTTTGCCTGGGGCTGTATCGTTCTGGCGGTTTTAAACGGAGCGTTTGTCAATCCTATTCACAAAGGCGTAGATGTTATTTATACCAATCCATTAGTACAGGCAGTTGCTGCCGAGGCAGACAGTGATGATAAACAAGGGCTTTGGATAGTGGAGAATATAGGATTCCCCTGTATTAACATTCCGATTATGACAGGGGCGCCAACCATAAACTGCACCAATACCTATCCGGTACTGGAACGCTGGAAAAAGCTGGATTCGACAGGAATCTATGAGGATACTTACAACAGGTATGTACATATTTTCATGCAGCTGAAAGAAGACGGAGAAACTGTTTTTGAGAATCCCCAGACTGCTCCGGACCATTTAAATATTACATTGCCTGCAAAAGAACTGAAAACTTTGAATGTGAAGCATATTTTAACGAATCGTGATTTAAGCGAATTTGAATCAGACAATGTGAAGTTTAAACTGAAAAATCAGGTGGGGAATTACAGAATTTATGATGTGATAACGCAAGAATGAGGCTTTCGCAGGAAGGGCATGATTCCAAATGTTTTTCCTGCAAAAGCCTCCTTGTGTATAGATACGGAAATTTTGAAATTATGAGGAATTTACAAGCATGAAAAAGATAAATGCAAACACAAAAGTAAGAAATGGAAAAATACTGGAAAGTGGGAAAAGGCTGTATGAATACATGTTTAAGGAAAGTAGCAGGCTGAGGAGTACAGGTACAGCAGCAGCCTTTTTGATGTACATATGTTTCTGGGTGTTCCTGGAGAAGGGACTGAATGCCGAGACGGAAAAACTGCGCGGTTTGTTTTGCCTGGATGGAGTTCTGCTTTTGGGACTTTTGGGAAAAATAAGAGTATCAGATAAGGTGAGAGAATGTCTGTCTGTTGTCTTATTTTTAGCAGCTCCGGCATTTGCTTTGGGTGCCATAGAGACACTGCACGATAATTCCGTGGCACAGATGAAATTTCTATTTGTATTTCTGAATTATTTTTTAATCTTGACAGTTTTTGTGATTTTATATTTTTTCATTAATCGCTTTGCATGGACAATAGCTGTGGGAACCGGAATTTTTACATTTTACGGACTTTTATACAGTTTTGTAAAAGAGTTCCGGGGAAACGGACTTCGGGCTGCAGATGTTTATGCAATTCAGACTGCCGCAAATGTGGCAGGAGGATATACACTGGATTTTACGGAAAAGAGAGTAGCGGTTATTCTTTGGGCAATCCTGCTCATTATTGCAGCCTTTTATCTTTCTTATGAAAATCACAGAAGAGACCGCATAGCAACTGGAGCAGTTAGCCTTTGCTTTGTTCTGGTTTTATCTTTTTTGATATCCAATGAAACTTTTTTGGAAACTTATTCTGTAAAACCTTATTTGTGGGAACTGGAGGCTAGCGAGAAAGACCATGGGGCCTTGTTGGATTTTGCAGCAGGACTTCCTTTTCTGAAAGTGCAGAAGCCTGACGGATATCAGCAGAAAGCGGCTGCGGATTTGGAATTGGAAAAAGGGTCTTTGGGAGGGACGAGTCTAAAAGTGGAAAAAACCGAAAATGTTGAGAATCCCCATATCATTGCTATTATGAATGAATCCTTTTCCGATTTCAGAAAGCTGGGAGCGATACAAACCAGTAGAGAGATTATGCCAAACTGGGATGCAAGGCAGGAAAATGTCATAAAGGGATTTGCCAGCGTACCTGTTTTCGGGGGTTGGACAGCGAACTCGGAATTTGAGTTTTTAACAGGCTTTTCCAATGCGTTTTTTCCAAGCGGAACCATTCCTTATCAGAATTATGTCAAACAGGGAACTCCCAGCCTCAATAGTCAGTTAAAGGATGAGGGTTACACCTCGGTGTTTATACATCCTATGGACAGTAGTGGATGGAATCGGAAAAATGTATATCAGTTTTTGGATTTTGATGCGTCCCTCTATCTAGAGAATATGAAAAATCCGGAAACACTGCGGAATCTGGTTTCTGACAGAGGAGATTACAGCATACTGATAGAAGAATTTGAGAAACGTAAGGAGGAAGGACCGGTCTTTCTTTTCAATGTGACCATGCAGAATCACGGTGGATACACAGGCGCAGGTATGCCGAATCCTATACAGATTACAAGTCCCGGAGAAAATTTTGTATGGGCAGAGGAATATTTAACTCTTATAGAAGAATCTGACAGGGCATTGGAAGAATTGCTACAGTATTTTGAACAGGAGGAAGAACCTGTGGTAGTCTGTATGTTCGGCGACCATTATCCTAAGATAGAGGAAGAGCTGTATGAGGCTTTGTCAGAGACTGCCACAGGAAATCCGGCGGAAAAAACAGCTCTGGAATATCAGGTTCCTTTTATGATTTACGCAAATTATGATATTACAGAGAAAGAATATGAAAATATCAGTCTGAACTATTTGTCCTCTTTGCTATGTGAAGCGGCAGGCATTCCGCTGACAGATTATCAGAAATACCTGGAAAACCTTTACGAAAGCTACCCGGTTGTCAATGTTTACGGTGTGAAAAACAGTCAGGGAGAATGGTTCACCTGGGACGAAGCCCTGCAATTTGAAGAAATTCAGGAATATGAGAAAATCCAGTACAGAAATTTGTTTGATAACCACTGAGTATCATGATATACTCAGACTGTATGTTTAAGATATAGGAGAAAAGAGCATAGGAGGAATTTATATGCCATCAATAGACCAGAGCAAAATTCGTAATTTTTGTATTATTGCCCATATTGACCATGGAAAATCTACCCTGGCAGACAGGATTATTGAAAAGACAGGGCTTCTGACAAACCGGGAAATGCAGGCCCAGGTTCTGGACAATATGGATTTGGAGAGAGAAAGAGGAATTACCATTAAGTCCCAGGCTGTGCGTATTGTATACAAAGCCAAGGACGGAGAAGAATACATTTTCAATCTGATTGATACACCGGGACACGTGGATTTTAACTATGAGGTATCCAGGAGCCTGGCAGCCTGTGACGGAGCCATTCTGGTAGTGGACGCAGCCCAGGGGATTGAGGCTCAGACCCTTGCCAATGTTTATCTGGCCCTGGACCATGACTTGGATGTATTTCCCGTTATTAACAAAATTGACTTGCCCAGTGCGGAACCAGAACGTGTTATGAATGAAATTGAAGACGTTATCGGCATTGAAGCACAGGACGCACCTTTGATTTCAGCCAAGACAGGCTTGAATGTGGAAGAGGTTTTAGAACAGATTGTAACGAAAATTCCAGCGCCGTCAGGAAGTCCTGAAAATCCGCTGCAGGCATTGATTTTTGATTCTATTTATGATTCCTACAAAGGTGTTATTGTGTTCTGCCGTATCAAAGAAGGAACTGTGAAAAAAGGTACTAAAATCCGTATGATGGCAACCGGAGCTGTGGAAGAGGTTGTGGAAGTAGGGTATTTCGGAGCTGGACAGTTTATTCCATGCGAAGAACTTTCCGCAGGTATGGTAGGATACATTACAGCCAGCATTAAAAACGTAACGGATACACGGGTAGGCGATACCATCACAGATTTTGACCGTCCCTGTGCAGAACCTTTGCCGGGATACAAAAAAGTGAATCCCATGGTATTCTGTGGTGTTTATCCGGCAGACGGAGCGAAATATCAGGATTTGCGTGACGCCCTGGAAAAATTGCAGCTAAACGATGCGTCGCTGTTTTTTGAACCTGAGACCTCTATCGCCCTGGGATTTGGATTCCGCTGCGGCTTTTTGGGACTGTTACATTTGGAAATTATTCAGGAGAGACTGGAAAGAGAATATAATCTGGACTTGGTGACAACGGCTCCTGGCGTTGTGTATAAAGTGCATAAGACCAACGGAGAAGTTATTGACTTGACCAACCCGTCCAATCTTCCCGACCCGTCAGAAATCGAATACATGGAAGAGCCTATGGTAAAGGCGGAAATTATGGTAACTACAGAGTTCATTGGACCGATTATGGATTTGTGTCAGGAGAGAAGAGGGCAGTATCAGGGCATGGAATACATGGAAACCACCAGAGCGCTGCTGCATTATCACCTGCCTTTAAATGAAATTATTTATGATTTTTTTGACGCTTTGAAATCTCGTTCCAGAGGTTATGCATCCTTTGATTATGAAATGCTGGGATATGAGCAGAGCAATCTGGTAAAACTGGATATTCTGGTAAACAAAGAAGAAGTAGACGCATTGTCCTTTATTGTATTTGCAGATTCTGCTTATGAAAGAGGCAGAAAAATGTGTGAAAAGCTGAAAGAGGAAATCCCGAGACAGCTCTTTGAAATCCCCATTCAGGCGGCTGTGGGAAGTAAAATTATTGCCAGAGAAACGGTAAAAGCCATGCGAAAAGATGTACTGGCAAAATGTTACGGCGGCGATATTTCCCGTAAGAGAAAACTTCTGGAAAAACAGAAGGAAGGAAAGAAACGTATGCGCCAGATTGGAAACGTAGAAATTCCGCAGAAGGCCTTTATGAGTGTGCTGAAGCTGGACGATAAATAAGAAATCGGGGAAGGTATTTATGAAGAAAGAGTTAGGGTTGTATGTGCATATTCCTTTTTGTGTAAAAAAATGCGGTTACTGTGACTTTTTATCCTGGTGCGGAACATCAGAGGAAAAGGAAACCTATGTGCAGGCCTTGTTAAAGGAAATCGAAAGCTACCGGGAATTTGCCAGAGGCTATCGGGTATCTACCGTCTTTGTGGGAGGCGGAACCCCTTCTGTGCTGGAAGCCGGACAGATGGAAGGAGTTCTTGGAAACATTCAGGAAGTTTTTGAATTGGAAAAGAAACCGGAAATTACACTGGAGATGAATCCGGGAACAGTAACGGAAGAAAAGCTGCAGTGTTACAAAGAAAATGGTGTAAACCGTCTCAGTATAGGGTTGCAGTCTGTGAAGAATGAAAAACTGGAGGTCCTTGGGCGAATCCATTCCTACGAAGAATTTCTGGAAAGCTATGAACTGGCTCGAAAGGCAGGATTTACCAACATTAGTGTGGACCTGATTTCTTCTATACCGGGGCAGAAACTGGAGGAGTGGAAAGAAGAACTGGCTGCGTTGTCTGCTTTGTCTCCGGAGCATATTTCCGTATACCAGCTTATTATAGAAGCGGAAACTCCTTTCTATGAAAAATATGCAGAACATGAGGAACTTCTTCCCGATGAAGAGGAAAGCCGGGAAATTTATCTGTGGACCGGAAGCTTCTTAAAGGAACAGGGCTATGAGCAATACGAAATTTCCAATTACGCAAAACCGGGGAAAGAATCCCGCCACAATCTGAAATACTGGGAACGGGGCGACTATCTGGGGCTGGGACTTGGAGCAGCATCTATGGTGCGAAATATTCGCATGAGTAATACAAAAGATATGAAAACGTACCTGGAACGCTGTGGACAACCCAAAACCATGCGGGAGGACGTGCAGTTTCTGGAGGAAGCCCGGCAGATGGAAGAATTTATGTTTCTGGGGCTCAGAAAGACAAGAGGCGTATCCAGAAAAGAATTTCGCCGCATTTTCGGTCAGGAAATGGATATGGTTTATGAAAAGGCTCTGCACAAATGTCTGGAAAACGGGATGTTGAAGGAACATAAGGACAGGGTGTATCTTTCAGAAGAAGGTGTTCTTTTAAGCAATGCAGTCCTGTCAGAATTTCTCTTTGACTGACAAATTAACATGTAATACAACTTTATAGAATTTTAATAAAGTTTAATGCTTTTGTTCTGGATTTCTCTGTGGCAGTGTGGCAGAATAAAGGGAGAAAACAGGGGAGGAACACCATGAATATTTTATTTTTTCTTACCCCCAAAGTAGATGTAGCTTATATTTATGATACTTTCAGCTTGAGACAGGTGCTTGAAAAAATGGAATACCATAAATATTCCTGCATACCCGTTATTAACGAAAAAGGCAAATATGTGGGGACGATTACAGAAGGCGATTTATTGTGGGGATTAAAAAAACGCGGAGATTTGAATTTGAAAGGTGCAGAGGAAGTGCCGATTACTTCTTTTAAGAGAAGGGCAGACTATACGCCGGTGCGGGTGGATTCGGACATGGAGGATTTGCTGGATAAGGCCATGCGTCAGAATTTTGTACCGGTAATCGATGACCAGAAAAATTTTATTGGAATTGTGACGAGAAGAGATATTATGCAGTATATCTGTTCTTCAGGAACGAAAGAGCAGCAAAAAGTATAAAATAGAAAGCTGTCGTATTAACAGCAGTCAGGAAGAGGTATTTCCGTTCCCGACCTGCCCTTAATGCGGCAGTTTCTTTTCATATGCGGGATTAAAAAGTACACAGTTTTTCGCTGTTTTCTGTCCGGATTTTTGTGAATTAAAAAACAGAACAAATGTTTGTAAAAGACCTCGAAATATGATATAGTTATTTTACGAATAAAACGGATGGAAGCAGATAAAGATAAATATTATTGGAGAGAAAAGACTATGGCAGTTAAAATGCAGGCAAGACAATTTATTAAAATAAGAGGCGCGAATGAAAACAATCTGAAGAATCTGGACGTGGATATTCCCAGAAATGAGTTGGTAGTGCTTACCGGCCTCAGTGGTTCCGGTAAAAGTTCTCTGGCCTTTGATACTATTTATGCAGAGGGACAGAGACGTTATATGGAATCACTTTCTTCTTATGCCCGACAGTTCCTGGGGCAGATGGAGAAGCCGGATGTGGAGAGTATTGAGGGACTTTCTCCTGCCATTTCCATTGACCAGAAATCTACCAACCGAAATCCTCGTTCTACCGTGGGAACGGTTACGGAAATCTACGATTATTTTCGACTTCTCTACGCCCGTGTGGGGATTCCCCATTGTCCCAAGTGCGGGCGGGAAATTCGGAAACAGACTGTAGACCAGATGGTAGATCATATTATGGGGCTGCCGGAAAGAACGAAAATTCAGCTTCTGGCACCTGTGGTAAGAGGGCGAAAAGGAACCCATGCCAAACTTTTGGAGCAGGCTGGAAAAAGTGGTTATGTGCGTGTACAGATTGACGGAAATCTGTACGAACTCAGCGAAGAAATCAAGCTGGATAAAAATATCAAGCATAATATAGAGATTGTAGTGGACCGTCTGATTGTAAAGGAAGGCATTGAAAAAAGGCTGACGGATTCCATAGAAACCGTTTTGAATCTGGCAGAGGGAAGGCTTGTAGTGGATACCATGGATGGAAAACAGATAAATTTCAGCCAGAGTTTCGCATGTCCGGACTGTGGTATCAGTATTGATGAAATAGAGCCCAGAAGCTTTTCTTTTAATAATCCCTTTGGTGCGTGTCCCTCCTGTTTTGGCTTGGGGTACCGTATGGAATTTGATGTGGATTTAATGATACCGGACAGGAGCCTCAGCATTTCCCAGGGGGCAATTGCGGTTATGGGGTGGCAGTCCTGCACGGACAAAGGCAGTTTTACAAGGGCCATTTTAGACGCGCTGGCAAAAGAATATGGTTTTGATTTGGATACGCCTTTTGAAGACTATCCTCAGCACATCCAGGATGTGCTGATTCACGGAACCAATGGAAAAGAGGTGAAAGTATATTATAAAGGCCAGAGAGGAGAAGGCGTTTATGATGTGGCTTTCGAGGGAATTGTAAAGAATGTGGGGCGGCGTTACCGTGAGACCGGTTCCGATACGATGAAGCAGGAATATGAAAGTTTTATGCGGATTACGCCGTGTCCTTCCTGTAAGGGACAGCGTCTGAAACCGGAAGCCCTGGCTGTGACTGTGGGAGATAAAAATATTCATGAGGTTACTTCTATGTCCATCGAATGCCTGCAGGAATTCCTCAATCATCTGGAACTGACCCCTACCCAACAGATAATCGGAGAGCAGGTGCTGAAAGAAATCCGGGCCAGAGTCGGATTTCTGGTGAATGTAGGACTGGATTATCTGACACTGGCAAGAGCCACAGGAACTCTTTCCGGCGGAGAAGCTCAGAGAATCCGTCTGGCTACCCAGATAGGTTCCGGCCTTGTGGGAGTGGCGTATATTCTTGATGAGCCCAGTATTGGTCTGCACCAGAGGGACAATGATAAACTGCTGGCTACATTAAAGCATTTAAGAGATTTGGGAAATACACTGATTGTGGTAGAGCATGATGAGGATACCATGCGGGCGGCTGACTGCGTGGTGGATATCGGACCGGGAGCAGGCGAACACGGCGGACAACTGGTAGCCATGGGAACGGCTGAGGAAATCATGCAAAATCCTAAATCCATTACCGGACAGTATTTAAGCGGGAAACTGCAGATACCGGTGCCTTCTGTGCGGAGAAAACCCGCAGGGTTTTTAACGATTCGGAAAGCAGCGGAAAATAATCTGAAAAATATTGATGTGAAGATACCTCTGGGGATTATGACCTGTGTGACCGGAGTTTCCGGTTCCGGTAAAAGTTCCCTGGTAAATGAAATTTTATATAAAAGTCTGGCAAGAAAACTGAATAGAGCCAGAATTATTCCGGGCAAACATAAGTGTATTGAGGGCGTAGAACAGTTAGATAAGGTCATTGATATAGACCAGTCTCCGATTGGAAGGACTCCGAGGTCTAATCCAGCCACTTATACCGGAGTTTTTGACCAGATTCGTGATTTGTTTGCTGCTACCGCCGATGCTAAGGCCAGAGGATATAAAAAGGGAAGGTTTAGTTTTAACGTGAAAGGCGGACGATGCGAGGCCTGCAGTGGTGATGGTATTCTGAAAATAGAAATGCATTTTTTGCCGGACGTATATGTACCCTGTGAGGTATGCCATGGGAAACGATACAATCGGGAAACTCTGGAAGTAAAATATAAGGGAAAAAGCATTTATGATGTACTGAATATGACAGTGGAAGAAGCGCTGGAATTTTTTGACCATGTGCCTTCCATTAAGAGAAAAATACAGACACTTTATGATGTAGGGCTTTCTTATATTCGTTTGGGTCAGCCCTCTACCGAGCTTTCCGGGGGAGAAGCGCAGAGAATTAAACTGGCGTCTGAACTGAGCAAGAGAAGCACAGGAAAGACCATTTATATTTTGGATGAGCCGACGACAGGGCTGCATTTTGCAGATGTTCACAAGCTGATAGAGATTCTGCAGCGTCTTTCTGAGGGCGGCAATACGGTTGTTGTCATAGAGCACAATTTAGATGTAATAAAGACAGCGGATTACATTATTGATATCGGGCCGGAAGGCGGAGATAAGGGAGGAACTGTGATTGCTAAGGGAACTCCCGAAGAAGTTGCAGCCAATCCGTTTTCCTATACGGGTCAATATGTGTCAAAATATTTGAGATGATTGCCCCTTTTCAATAAAGGGGAAGTTGTATATAATGAAAAAGAAACCGGGATTTGACGGTTAGATGGTTTAGGAAAGGGGCAGTAAAATGGCAGCATCAGATATTGGAATTGACCTTGGAACAGCCAGTATCCTTGTTTATGCCAAGGGTAAAGGAATTGTTTTAAAGGAACCTTCCGTGGTTGCATATGATAAGGAGAATAATAAAATAAGAGCGGTGGGAGAAGAAGCTCGTCAGATGATAGGAAGGACACCGGGGAATATTGTGGCGGTTCGTCCGCTGCGCCAAGGTGTGATATCGGATTACGAGGTTACGGAAAAAATGCTGAAATATTTCATTTCCAAAGCCATCGGAAAGAGAGCATTTCGAAAACCGCGTATCAGTATCTGTGCACCCAGCGGTATTACCGAGGTGGAAAAAAAGGCAGTGGAAGAGGCTACTTATCAGGCAGGGGCCAGAGAAGTGTCCATTATTGAGGAGCCAATTGCGGCAGCGATTGGCGCCGGCATTGATATTACCAGACCTTTCGGCAATATGATTGTGGATATTGGCGGAGGAACCACAGATGTGGCGGTGATTTCTTTGGGCGGCACGGTGGTTTCTACATCTATAAAAGTGGCAGGAGACGATTTTGATGAGGCAATTACCAGATATGTGCGGAAAAAACACAATCTTATGATTGGTGAGCGCACTGCAGAAGATATTAAAATTCGGATAGGAACTGTGTATGCCTCACCTCAGACAAAAAATATGGAAGTAAAAGGAAGAGATACTATTACCGGACTTCCGAAAAGCGTGACGCTGACTTCCGAAGAAATCAGAGAAGCTTTGAAAGATGCATCTGCACAGATTATGGAAACCATACACAGTATTTTGGAAAAAACACCGCCGGAATTGGCAGCTGACGTGGCTGAGAGAGGGATTGTGCTTACCGGAGGCGGTGCACTTCTGGGCGGTCTGGAAGAACTGATAGAAGAGGAAACAGGCATCAACACAGTAGTGGCTGAAGAGCCGGCGCTGGCGGTAGCAATTGGTACAGGTCAGTATATGGAGTTGATGAGCAAAATGAACGGCAGGCTGTAAGAAGCAGAAAGTCGGGAAAACAGAGGGAAAAAACGTGGAAGAGACTATAGAAGGCTATGTAGACCATATTATATACCGTAATCAGGACAATGGATATACAGTTGCCTGCTTAATCGTAGACGGAGAAGAATTGACCTGTGTAGGTATATTTCAGTATTTGAATGAGGGGGAGAATATTCGGGCAAAAGGGAAATATACGGAACATCCTTCTTATGGACAGCAGTTTTCTGTGTATGCTTATGAAGCGGTGGTTCCCCAGGATTCCCAGGCCATGGAACGATATCTCGGCTCAGGAGCCATAAAAGGTGTGGGGGCGGCTTTGGCTGCCAGGATTGTGAGAAAATTCGGAGATGATACGCTCAGAATTATAGATGAAGAACCGGAACGGCTTTCAGAAGTAAAAGGAATCAGTGATAGGAAGGCCAGGGAAATTGCACAGCAGGTAGAAGAAAAATCGGATATGCGAAAAGCCATGATGTTTTTGCAGCATTACGGCATATCGCAGACTTTGGGAGCAAAGATATATCAGCAGTATAAACAGGATATGTATCGTATTTTGAAAGAAAATCCTTATAAGATGGCAGAGGATATTACGGGTGTGGGATTTAAAATGGCAGATGAAATTGCAGCCCGTATTGGAATTCATACAGATTCGGACTATCGTATCAGAAGCGGTCTTCTGTACATATTACTTCAGTCCACAGCAGAAGGACATATATACCTTCCACAGCGACTTCTTCTAGAGAGAGCAGAACAGCTGCTGGGCGTAAAGGCCGAATATATGGAAAAACATATTGCAGACCTTTCCATTGACAGAAAAATCGTTATAAAAGAGATTGAAACAGCCAGAGGAAAAGCGAAAATGGTGTATGCGAGCCAGTATTATCAGACGGAATTGCATACAGCCCAGATGCTTCATGAACTGAATCTGAAAGATACGGCGGACGAGCGGGTGATTCAGGATAAAATCAGAAGAATTCAGAAAAGTGAGAATATAGAATTAGATGAAAAGCAGCAGATGGCAGTGGTGGAAGCGGTAAAGAATGGTCTTTTGATTGTCACAGGAGGGCCAGGAACAGGAAAAACTACAACCATTAATGCGATTATCCGGTATTTTGAAATGGAGGGACTGGATATTGCTTTGGCAGCGCCTACGGGAAGAGCGGCTAAGCGTATGACTGAAGCTACCGGTTATGAGGCTAAAACGATTCACCGACTTCTGGAACTGACGGGTATGCCGGAGGAATCTTCCGGAGGAGTTCATTTTGAGAGAAATGCACAGAATCCTCTGGAAGCAGACGTTATTATTATTGATGAAATGTCAATGGTAGATATATTCCTTATGCATGCGTTGCTTTCGGCGGTAGTAGCAGGCACCAGACTGATTCTGGTGGGAGATGTCAATCAGCTGCCAAGTGTAGGGCCTGGAAGCGTTTTGAAAGATATTATTGCCTCCGGGAAGTTTGCAGTGGTAGAACTGGTAAAAATCTTCCGTCAGGCTTCTCAGAGCGATATTGTGGTGAATGCACATAAGATTAACCAAGGTGTACCGGTAACGCTGGACAATAAAAGCATGGACTTCTTTTTTCTGAAAAGATATGATGCAAATGTAATTATCAGTGTTGTGATTACGCTCATACAGAAAAAACTTCCCAAGTTTGTCCAGGCAGAGCCTTATGATATCCAGGTGCTGACACCCATGCGAAAGGGGCTGCTGGGGGTTGAGCGACTGAACGTTATTCTGCAGCAGTATCTGAATCCGCCGGAGACCGGGAAAAAAGAGAAGGAACACCGAAATGGCCTTTTCCGTGAAGGGGATAAGGTTATGCAGATTAAAAACAATTATCAGATTGAATGGGAAGTAAGAGGTCTTTATGGGATTCCGGTGGAAAAGGGTGTGGGTGTTTTCAACGGAGACACAGGAATTCTGAGAGAAATTAATACTTTTGCAGAAACCGTTACCGTGGAATTTGACGAGCGAAAATTTGTAGAATATTCTTTTAAGCAGTTGGACGAGTTGGAACTGGCCTATGCTATTACCATACATAAGGCTCAGGGAAGTGAGTACCCGGCTGTGGTGATTCCTCTTCTGCATGGCCCCAGAATGTTGATGAACAGGAATCTGCTTTATACGGCAGTGACCCGTGCCAGAAAATGTGTGACGCTGGTGGGAGATGAGAAAACCTTTATTGAGATGGAAAATAACCAGATGGAACAAAGCAGATATACCACGCTGGATTTGCGTATAAAGGAGAGTTATTGATTAGAAAAGCAGGAAAGTTATTTTTAGATATGCTGTACCCAAGGCGCTGCCCGGTCTGTCATGATATCGCAGTGCCAGGGGGAAGTAGAATCTGCAACGTTTGCAGGGAAAAGTTAAAGCCCATTACCGGGCCGAGATGTTTCCGGTGTTCCAAGCCTTTAAAGAGAGAGGAACAGGAATATTGTAAAGACTGCAGAAAAACACGTCTTTTTGACCAGGGGATTGGAATTTTTCCTTATGGCTCAGTTCTTCAGGAATCATTGTTTAAACTGAAATACGGAAAGCGCCAGGAATATGGAAGCTTTTATGGACAAATCGCAGCAGTTTATTCCCGTGAAATTATCAGAAATTGGGGTGTGGAGATTATCATTCCCATTCCGCTGCACCGAAAGAGAATGGAAAAAAGAGGATATAATCAGGCAGAACTTATAGCAGAAGCATTGGGGAAAACCTTATGTATTCCAGTGGACAGCCGTCTCATGAAACGAAAAGTGAATACCAGACCACAAAAAGAACTGGATTACAGAGAGAGAAAGCAGAATATGAAAAATGCCTTTTTTCTTAAAGGAGAAAACAGATACAGAAGAATTCTGCTGGTAGACGACATATACACTACAGGAAGCACAATAGAAGCAGCAGCAGAACTTTTGAAAAGAAATGGGGCAGAAAACGTGTTTTTTCTCACCATAGCTATGGGAGCAGATACTTGAAAGGTCTTGATTCGATTATCAGGAATATGCTATAATGCAGTATGTATGATTATAAGTTTTTCAAAAAGAGAAATTTGGAAAGAGGTATTTTATGCTGAATAACCAAAAAATCAAAAAAATGCATAAACTGGCACTTTATGAGTCAGGAGAAGGAAAAAAGCACCTTGCCATAAGTAATTATTATAGAAGTGATTATATAGGATTGGCCTTGATTAAAAACTTCTTTCTGACAACCATAGCCTATGGTCTGCTGCTGTTGATTTATTTTGGATACAGAAGCGAGTATTTGATGGAGAATATTCATAAAATGAATCTGGCGCTTATGGCGTTACAGATTATCGGACTGTATATTATTATGGTAGTGGGATACAGTATTTTGACGTATATTTATTGTTCTGTGAAATATGCAAAGGCCCAGAAGGGAATCCAGGAATATTACAAGGGACTTACCCAGATGAAAAAAGCCTATGACAGAGAAGAAAGGCGAAATGGAAGAATTACAGGGAGGAGAACAAAAGCATGACAGTATTATTGGAGTTGAAGCAGAAAATAAAAGACTTTTACAGTGAGCATGATGTATTGCTTCTTTCTGTATTTAAATTTTTACTGGCATTTTTGTTGTTTAGCAGTATTAATTCCAGTCTTGGATTTATGGAAAAGCTGGACAATATTTTTGTGGTGTTGATTTTGGCAATTATCTGTGCAGTACTGCCGATTAACGTAATGACGGTGATAGGCTGTGTATTGATTATTATGCACTGTTATTCCGTAGGAATTGAGGTGGCAGGCTTTGCAGTACTTTTGATTGTACTTTTGATGATTTTGTTCCTGCGTTTTACCTCTGAGGATAGTCTGGCGCTGGTATTGACTCCGGCGGCATTCCATTTTCATATTCCGGCGGCTGTGCCCATTGGCGGAGGGCTTTTAAAAGGACCGACCTGTGCGATTCCTTCCGTGTGCGGTGTGATTTTGTATTTCTTTATGCAGATAGTAAAGGACAAGAGCACAGTTTTGCAGGGGAAAGAAACAGAGGCTGTTCAGAAGCTGCAGATTCTGCTGGATGGTTTAATGAAAAATCAGGAAATGTGGCTGAATGTGCTGGCTTTTACTGTAGTTCTGATGCTGGTGTATACGATTTCCAGATGTTCTTTTGACTATTCCTGGAGAGTGGCTGATGGAGTAGGAGCTATAGTTTATATTGTGATTATGATATTAGGAGGCATGTTCCTTAATGTGAATGTCCATATGGGAAGTGTGATTTTGTCCGCAGTGTTGTCCCTTATCGTGGGATTTGTACTGGAATTTGCAGTTTTGGGTGTGGACTATTCTAGGAGTGAAAAAACACAGTTTGAAGATGATGAATACGTATATTATGTAAAAGCTGTCCCGAAATCTTATGTGGCACAGAAAGAAAAAAGCATAAAAACCATATCATCTGATTATGACAGAAAACCGGAGAAAGAGCCGGATGATGATGCAATTCCAGTAGAGAGAGTTGACGAGGAAAACTTTGACTTTGAAAAACAGCTGGAGGAATCTCTGAAAGACTTATAAAACCCGGTTATCTGCCTCTGAAACAGAGTAGGATATGAAAACTTGCTGAAGAAAGGGGAGATGAAGAAAATGGGCAGAATTTTTGATTTTCTGAAAAATTATTTTGGGGCGTTTTCGTCCTTTTCTACCATAAAATGGATTGATGTTGTAGAAATACTGCTGATTGCCGTATTTGTCTATCAATTCATGTTGTGGATTAGAAATACCAGAGCCTATTCTCTTTTAAAGGGAATTTTAATTGTATTGATATTTACTTTTGCGGCATATCTCTTGCAGATGAATACCATTTTGTGGTTGGTGTACAATGCAGGCGGGTATGCGATTACAGCGATTCTGGTTATCTTTCAGCCGGAGCTCAGAAAGGCGTTGGAAGAGCTGGGGCATAAGAAAATAGTCAGTACCCTGATTCCTTTCGAAAGCAATAAAAAGGAAGAACCGGGTCGGTTCAGCGACAGAACCGTGAATGAGATTGTGCGAGCCAGTTTTGAAATGGGAGCGGTAAAAACAGGTGCTCTTATTGTAATTGAAGAGGATACTATTTTAAATGAATTTATCAGAACCGGAATCAATCTGGATTCTTTAATAAGCAGTCAGCTATTGATTAATATTTTTGAACATAATACTCCTCTTCACGATGGCGCCGTCATTATGCGGGGAGACCGAATCGTGGCGGCTACCTGTTATTTACCTCTGTCAGATAATCTGGAACTGAATAAAAATTTGGGTACAAGACATAGGGCTGGTGTGGGAATCAGTGAAGTCAGCGATTCTCTCACCATTATTGTATCAGAAGAAACCGGAAGGGTCTCTGTGGCCAATCGCGGAAGACTTCAGGTAGGAGTTACAAAAGAGGAATTAAAGGAGATTCTGAAAACAGAGCAGAACAATAATGTGAAGCAGGAAAAACTAAAACATAAAAGAAAGTTTTGGAAGGGACTGATGAAGAATGAAAAAAAGTCTGATGAATAAATTTACGCTGAAAATTCTTTCCCTGGCAATTGCTGTTCTTATCTGGCTTATAGTCAGAAATGTTCAGGATCCTGTGATTGTGCAGACTTTTTATGATATTCCGGTAACTTTGGTAAATGAATCATATTTGTCAAACAATATGAAAATTCCTTTATTGATAGACGGTGATGATACGGTAAAGGTAAGAATAAAAGCAGAGGAAAGTGTTATCAAGGAACTGAAAAAAGAGGATATTGTGGCTCAGGCAGATATGACACAGATATACATGGATGCAACGCCGAAAATGGTGCCGGTAGAAGTTACCTGCAAAGGAATTGCAGATGACAATATTACGGTGACACCAAGAAATATTCAGGTAGACATTGAAAACCAGACCAGCGTGGAAAAAACCATTGCTGTCAATACAGGGGATACAACACCGGATAAAGATTATGAAGTGGGAAGCCTTCAGGCTAATCCTGAAAAAGTGACGATTTCAGGACCGGAATCTATTATAAATAAAATTGATAAAGTTGTGGCAAAAATAGATGTTACAGGTATGAAAGAAAGCAATGTGGAGTTGGATTCTGAACTGAAAATTTATGATAAGAATCAGGACGAGCTTTCAGAAAAACAGTTGTCTTATTTGAATCTGGCAGGTGTTCAGGACAACAAGATAAAAATTCAGGCACAGTTCTGGAAAGTGCAGAAGAATGTAAAAATTGGGTCAGAGTACAGCGGTTCCCCCCAATATGGTTATGAGGTGGATTCCGTTAGTGTTGTACCGGAAACCCTTAGTCTGGCCGGAACAGATGAAGCGCTACAGAAGCTGGCAGTAGAGGGAAATACACTGACTATACCGGCAAGTTACATTGATGTTTCCGGAAAGGATTCAGACTTTGATGTGAAAGTGGATATCAGCGAACTGCTTCCTGAAAATATGAAGCTGGCGAGAGATATTAACAGCACGGTGATTGCAACTGTAAAGATATTGCCATATAATAGCAGGGATTACGAGGTTTCGCCAACGCAGATTAAAGTGGAGAACAAACCGGAAAATATGAATTACAAATTTGAACCGGACAAGATTGTAGCCCGTATTAAAGCAAAAGAGGAAGATTTGGATAATCTGAAGACCGATGATATTCAGATGAAAATTGATTTAAAGGACGCAAAGGCAGGAGAAAATACTTTGCCGGTAACAGTTACTTTGCCGGAAGGGTATGAACTGGTAGAGGATATTACGGTTAAAGTAGCGCTGATTGAGGCATCTGAAAAATAGAAAGAGAACAGGGAGTGAAGCTATGGTTAGCCAAATGGTAACAATAATTAATCCAACCGGACTGCATCTGAGACCGGCAGGGCTTTTGTGCAAAGAGGCCATGAAATTTAAATCTTTGATTACATTTCGTTTTAGGGGAAATACAGCAAATGCGAAAAGTGTGCTGAGTGTGCTTGGTGCATGTATAAAATGCGGAAATGAGATAGAATTAATTTGTGAAGGCGAAGATGAAGAACTTGCTTTAAAAACATTAGTGCATGCAATTGAAAGTGGACTGGGAGAATAAGAAGAGGAGAGGGCTGTTGTTTTGAGCGATAGTCCTTTTCTTTATAGAGAAAAACAGACAGGAAGGTGTACGGGAGAGGGAAGATGGTACATAATAAGATACAAAATGGATTAAAAGATGGCGTTCCCATTTGTGTGGGATATTTTTCAGTGAGTTTTACGTTTGGTATGATGGCGGTGAAGAGCGGAATTTCGCCCTTTCATGCGGTGTTGATTTCTCTTTTCAATCTGACTTCTGCAGGGCAGTTCGCCGGATTAAACGTGATTGTGTCCGGCGCTTCTCTTATGGAAATGGCGCTGACACAGCTGGTTGTAAACATCCGTTACGCGCTGATGTCCCTTTCGCTGTCTCAGAAGTTGGATTCTTCGGTGAATTTAGGCAACCGTATGCTGATAGCTTACGGAAACACCGATGAAATTTTTGCAGTGGCCAGTGCAAAGCCGGGGACGGTGGGAAAACTTTATATGTATGGTCTGATTTTGCTTCCGGTTACCGGCTGGGTAGGCGGCACTCTGGCCGGTGCTGTGGCGGGAACGCTGCTTCCAGCAGATATTATCAGCGCTTTGGGAGTAGCCCTTTACGGTATGTTTATTGCTATTGTGGTGCCTATGGCAAAAGAGCACAGAGAAGTGGCCCTTGTGACGGTGGCTGCGCTGGTTTTAAGCACGGCCTTTTACTATCTGCCGGGATTAAAAGAAATCTCTTCCGGTTTTTCCATGATTATCTGCACCGTACTGGCTGCGGGAATTGGGGCTGTATTATTTCCCATTAAGGAGGAAGCATCATGATTTACGCATATATATTTGTCATGGCAGGGGTCACCTATCTGATTCGTATGCTGCCGCTGACTTTGATTCAGAAGAAGATTTCGAATAGTTATATCCGTTCTTTTTTATACTATATTCCATATGCATGTCTGACGGCTATGACATTTCCGGCCATTTTGTATGCAACGCAATCTCCGGTGTCAGCTTTAGCTGGATTTGCAGTGGCCGTGTTGCTGGCGCTGAAGAAACAAAGTCTGGTGACTGTGGCTTTGTTTTCCTGCGTGGCTGTATTTGTGGCAGAGCGGATAATGGAGATCGTGTGAGAAGGTGGCTTTGGTTGATTTCTGAGGGGAAATAGTGTAAACTAGAATATCGTTCAGAGAAAATCAGAAATGAGATTCAGATAGGAAAGAATCAGGAGGAAAGATGAGTAAAATAAAAAAAGCGTTAGAATTACCGACGGAAATTTTTCATAATAGAAAACTGGTATTCAGTCTGGCAAAAAATGATTTTAAAACCAAATATGCAGGGTCTTATCTGGGGATTGTCTGGGCTTTTGTACAGCCTATCGTAACGATTCTGGTATACTGGTTTGTATTCAGTGTGGGTTTAAAGGCAGGGAACGCATCCAATTATCCCTTTGTGTTGTATCTGATTTCAGGAATTGTACCTTGGTTCTTTTTTCAGGATGCACTAAACGGAGGTACGAATGCACTGTTGGAATATAATTATCTGGTAAAGAAAGTGGTATTTAAAATAAGTATTCTTCCAATGGTAAAAGTTATTTCAGCTTTGTTTGTACATGGATTTTTCGTAGCGTTTGCGCTGATTATCAGTTCTTGCTACGGTTACACACCTACTTTGCATACATTACAGCTGATATATTATTCTTTCTGTACGTTTATGCTGGCTCTGGCATTGTCCTATGCAACCAGCGCTGTTGTGATTTTTTTCAGGGACTTGACGCAAATTATCAATATTTTTCTTCAGGTAGGAGTCTGGCTGACACCTATTATGTGGGATTTAGCTATGCTGGAGGGACATCCGCTTTTGATGAAACTTTTTAAATTTAACCCTATGTATTATATTGTTTCCGGTTACCGTGACTCTATGTTGGGGAGAACCTGGCTGACGGCTCATTGGAAATGGGGAATTTATTTCTGGGGTGTGACGATTGTGCTTTTTGCACTGGGAACCCTTATCTTTAAGAGACTGAAACCACATTTTGCAGATGTATTATAAGCTGTATATGAAGGAGAAAATGGAATGTCAGAAATAGCAATTTCGATTAATCATCTAAGTAAAGTATATAAATTATACGATAAGCCTGTGGACAGACTGAAAGAGTCTCTGGGGCTCACAAAACAAAAAAAATATAGAGAACACTATGCCTTAAGAGATGTGTCTTTTCAGGTGAAAAGAGGAGAAACAGTAGGTATAATAGGAACTAATGGCTCTGGAAAATCTACGATTTTAAAGATTATTACAGGCGTCTTAAATCCCACTCAGGGAGAGGTGCAGGTAAACGGAAGAATTTCCGCGCTTTTGGAATTGGGTGCAGGTTTTAATATGGAATATTCCGGTTTGGAAAATGTATATTTGAATGGAACTATGATTGGCTTTACCAGGGAAGAGATTGACAAAAAGCTGGATGACATACTGGCTTTTGCTGATATCGGAGATTTCATACATCAGCCGGTGAAAACCTATTCCAGTGGTATGTTTGTGCGCCTGGCTTTTGCTGTAGCCATTAATATTGAGCCGGAAATACTGATAGTAGATGAGGCGTTGTCTGTGGGGGATGTATTCTTTCAGGCAAAATGTTATAAAAAATTTGAAGATTTTAAGAAGATGGGAAAAACCATTCTTTTTGTCAGTCATGATTTGGGAAGTATCAGTAAATACTGTGATCGGGTTGTTTTGCTGGATAAAGGTGTGAAACGTCAGGAAGGCAATCCAAAAGAAATAGTAAATTTGTATAAAAAGGTTTTAGTAGGGCTTGATGACAGTGAGGAAGAGAAACCGGAAAAAGACCGGAAGAAGGCTGTGAAAAGAAAGGAGCCAGGTTGGAACCGTACCTTTGAAACGAATCCCAACGTATTAGAATACGGAAATGGAAAGGCAAGTATTACAGATTTCATTTTGGCAGACGAAACGGGAACGGTAAGTAATACCATTGAAAAGGGAAGTAATTTTGAAATCAAAATGAAAGTGCGCTTTCATGAAACTGTACAGGAACCTATTTTTGCATATAGTATAAAGAACTTACAGGGAACAGAAATTACAGGAACGAACACACTTTTTGAAAAATCGGATATCAGTTCCAAAAAAGAGGGACAGGTTTGTGAAATTACTTTTTCTCAGGAAATGAATCTGCAGGGCGGCGAATATCTGTTATCTCTGGGGTGTACCGGATATGTGAATGGAGAGTTCGAAGTGTTTCATCGTTTGTATGATGTCTGCGGCATTACTGTAGTTTCAACAAAAAACACCGTGGGATTTTATGATATGAATTCCAGGGTATCTGTAAAGTAAAGGAGAGTAAAGGTGGAGAAAATAGGGAAGGTAGAATTAGATGATACCTGCTATCCTGGCAGGGATTTATACAGCGATGGCGAAGTGGAAGACCAGCTTTTGGAAATCGCCAGAAACTATGGGGAGGAAGACTATAACCGTATTATTGCTGAGACTTCCAGCTGGCCGGTGATGTACCATTTTTCTAATATCCGGCAGAATATTGTAGAATGGCTGCCTATTGGAAAAGGAGATTGTGTTCTGGAAATCGGAGCTGGATGTGGAGCCATTACAGGAGCGCTGGCCCGTAAAGCAAAAAGTGTGCATTGTATTGAACTTTCTAAAAAAAGAAGTTACATTAATGCTTACAGAAATAAAGCTTGTGACAATGTGAAAATTCTCATGGGAAATTTTCAGGAGATAGAGAAAAAACTGACAGAGACATACGATTACATTACACTCATAGGTGTTTTTGAATATGCCGATGGTTATATCAGTGGAGATGAGCCTTATCAGGAAATGCTGGAAGTGATAAAAAAGCACCTTGTGCCTCACGGAAAAATAGTCATAGCCATAGAAAACAGATTGGGTATGAAATATTGGGCAGGTTGTACAGAAGACCATACAGGAAGATACTTTGAAGGGATAGAAGGATATACAGATACCAGAGGGGTCAGAACCTTTTCTAAAAAAGAATGGGAGCAGATGATTGCTGCAGCAGGGCTGAAAGCGGAATTTTACTATCCTTATCCGGATTATAAATTTCCTCTGGCCCTATATTCCGACCATTATCTGCCCGGTAAGGGAGAATTGAATCTGAATATTATGAATTTTGACAGGGAGAGACTGGAATTGTTTGATGAAGGGAAGGTCTATGACAGCCTGATAGATGAGGAATTGTTTCCATTGTTTGCAAATTCATTTTTAATTGTATTAGAGGGAGAATGATTATGGAAAGGATTCTGTATACAAAATATTCAAATGAACGTACTGCCCAATTTGCTATCCGTACGGATATAGTAGAAAAAGACGGTTCTCGGCAGGTGAGAAAAAAAGCATACTATGAGGCGGGAAAACCTCATATCCGGAAAATATATGAAGCTTATGAACAGTTAAGCTGCAGTTTTTCGTCTACCAGACTGTTGATAAACCAATGCAGATGGGAAGAAGATGGAATTTATTTGGAATATCTTAAAGGGCAGACTTTACAGGAAGAACTGGACAGATTATTAGAGAAAAGGAAAATAGAGAAGTTTCAAAAAATTTTGAGAGAATATATGGAACTGATATTGCAGACGGCTGAGAACCCCTTTTGTATGACGGAAGAGTTTCGAAAAGTTTTTGGAGACGTGAAACTCCGTGAGGGATTTTATTCTGCTCCGGTAACGGATATTGATATGGTGCTGAGTAATATCTTTATAGACGAGAAGGGCGAGTGGACACTGATTGATTATGAGTGGACTTTTCTTTTTCCGATACCGATTCAGTTTGTGCTCTATCGTATTTTACATTATTATGAGTGCAGCAATGCCTTTCGCAGTCAGATTGGAGTCTGGGATTTATACGCTGCGGCAGGAATTTCTCCTGAAGACAGAGAAGTCTTTCTGGAAATGGAGAAACATTTTCAGGCATATGTTATAGGAAATTATGTACCACTGAGAAAACTTTATCCCAAGATTTCGCCAGGGAAGACAGGTCTGCATACGGTTTTAAAAAGAACAGGAAGTCCGGAAAGAGTTCAGATATTTCTTTCTCAGGATGGCATTTTAAGAGAAGAAGAATCGGAATATTATGCTATGCCGGACGGGAAAGTAAAGCTTCGTATCGAAATAGGAAGCAGAATCAGACGGATTCGTCTGGACCCCGGAGAACAGGCAGGAAGAGTAAAATTGAAACGTCTGGAATGGGAAAATGGAGAGAAATGCCAAGTCAGAACCAATGGGATTGTACAGTCAGACCAGACTTTTCTTTTTCTGGAAGAAGACCCTCAAATTTATATTGAGAGTATTCCGGCAAATCCGGGATTTTTATGCCTGGAAATCAGTAAAGACAGTGGGCAGGACGGATATGTACAGCAGATTTTGAAGGAAAAAGCGGAAATGAACCGACAGAAAGAAGAAGTGGAAGCTCTGAAAAAGCAGCTTGCAGAAAAGGAGAAATTGATTGCCGCTATGGAGAATACAAAAGTCTGGAAAACGTATACGAAATATAAAAAGGTGATAAAAGGGGAATAGACAGATATGGGTACTATGCGCTGGTGTATCGACAAGGCGGATTTGAATCACTCAGGAAAAGACAGATTTGAAATCAAGGGATGGATTTGGAGCAAGAAAAGTAAAAAGCCGGAAGTTCAGGTGTATGGAAACAAAAATCAGGAGATACCTTATAAAATTACATGGGTGAAGAGACCGGATGTTCAGAAATATCTTAAATTAAAAGAGGATGAGACAGAACTTGGTTTCAGTATTTCTATAAACGGTGTATCAGGGCTTTGGGATTCCTGCACACAACTGGAAGTGTTTTTTTCAGATTCAGTAGAACGAGTACAAGTGTATAAAAAAGAATTTTCGGAAATTAAGCAAAATTATATAAAAAGTCTGATTAAATACAGCATTGATGGTGTTTCTTTTGTAGAGGATATGGTATTGGTCAGGGGATGGGCTCTTTATAAAAACGGTATTTGTCCGATTTATGTCCGAGACAGAGAAGGGCAGGAAATGGAATGCGTCCTGGAACAGGAGATGCGGCCGGATGTAAATGCGATTTTTTCCGTATCTTCCGAGGTAAAGTGCGGGTTTTCTTTGAAATTTCACAAAAAATATTTGGAGAGAGGAAATATAACAGTCTTTTTCAAGGAGCCGGATTCTAAGGCCAATTATGTGCTGTCAGCCAGAAAACTGAACTTTGAGAACAGTCGGTTTGGAAAATATTATCAGCAGCTTGGTCCCAGAATGATGAAACGAAACCTACAGTTTATACGGACACATGGAATGGGAGAGTTTAAAAAGCAGCTTGATATAAACATGAATCCCTCAAATCAGGGATATGGTTACTGGGCAAAACTGCATAAGGTGAAGAAAGGGGAATTGCGGCGTGAGAGGCAGGAAAAGTTTCCTTTTGAACCTTTAATTAGTATTGTGATTCCTCTTTATAAAACACCTTTAAACTATCTGGAAGAACTGCTGCAGTCCGTGGTAGGACAGACGTATGAAAACTGGCAGCTTTGTCTTGCAGACGGAAGCCCGGATCATGCAGTGGAAGAATATGTGAAGCGAAAGTATAAAAAAGAATCTCGCATTACTTATGAGCGGCTGAAGAAGAACGGTGGAATTTCCGAGAACACCAATGAGGGATTAAAACTGGCAAAGGGCGAGTATATTATGCTCAGCGACCATGATGATGTATTGGAAGTCAATGCTTTGTATGAGATTGTTAAGGCGCTGAATAGTGAGAGCAAGCCTCAGATTGTCTATACAGATGAAGATAAGGTGACCATGGATGGAAAGGAATATTTTGACCCCCATTTCAAGCCTGATTTCAACTGGGATTTGCTGAGAAGCAATAATTATATTTGCCATATTTTTGTGGTAGATAAGAAAATTGTAGATGAAATCGGAGAATTTCGGAAAGAATACGACGGAGCCCAGGATTTTGATTTTATTCTGCGCTGCTGCGAAAAAGCAGACAGTATTTATCATATTCCTAAGGTCTTGTATCATTGGCGTTCTCATCCCAATTCTACAGCAGGAAATCCGGCCAGCAAGATGTATGCTTATGAGAATGGCAAAAGGGCTGTTCAGGCACATTACGAAAGAATCGGCCAGCCGGCTGAAGTTACCATGACACCTTTCTGGGGAAGATATCGTTCCAGACTGTTGGTGCAGGGAATGCCTATGGTTTCTATTGTTATACCAAATAAAGATCATATAGATGATTTGGACAGATGTCTGAAATCCATTTATGAGAAAAGTACTTACCAAAACTTTGAAGTAATCCTTGTGGAAAATAACAGTACGCAGCAGGAAACCTTTGATTACTATGCTCAGGCAGAGCAGACCAGAGAAAATCTGAGGGTGCTGTACTGGAAAGACCGGTTTAACTATGCAGCTATTAATAATTTTGGTGTGAAGCAGGCAAAGGGCGAGTATCTTTTGTTCTTAAATAATGATGTGGAAGTGATTACACCTGACTGGATAGAAGAAATGCTGGGATACTGCCAGCGAAAAGATGTGGGAATTGCAGGAGCAAAATTATATTACCCGAATGATACGGTACAGCACGCCGGAGTGGTTATTGGTATGGGAGCAGACCATGCTGCCGGTCATGTGTTTTACGGAGTGGAAAGGAAACGCTTTACTTATGGAGGAAGAGCTAATTCTACACAGGATATCAGCGCTGTGACTGCTGCCTGTATGATGGTAAAAAAATCTGTGCATGAAGAAATAGGGGGCTTTGACGAGAAGTTTGAAGTTGCTTTTAACGATGTCGATTACTGTCTGCGGGTAAGAGAACTGGGACTTCTGGTGGTGTTCCAGGCCTTTGCAGAATTGTATCATTACGAGTCACAGTCCAGAGGATTGGAAGATACAAAGGAAAAGAAAGTGAGATTCCAAAAAGAGGCAGAGCTGTTCAGAACCCGTTGGAAGGAGATTCTGGAAAAAGGAGACCCGTACTATAATCCCAATTTGACTTTAAGACACAGTGACTGTTCACTGAACTGGGATTAGGACAACAGGAGTAAAGGAGAACTGTATGAGTCGCGAGTTAATAGAAGCGGAGCGGGAACGTTTCAGCTTAAAAGAGGAGAATTGTTATCGAATTGAGGGAGCCTGGAAGACGGGATATGTGCCGAAAGTCTATGTGGATAAAGAGCAGGTGACAGATATTTCTTATGCTGAACGGGAAGGACAGATGGAACTTTCCATAAAGATACCGGAGCATGCACAGCTTTATAAAAAAGTATATGTGTATGGGGTAAAAGGAGAAGCCAGATATCTGTGGTTTTCTGAGCAAATGAAAAAAATCTTGAGAAAACAGAGGAAACCCCAATATTTCATTGATTATGCAGATGTGGATTTTGAACAGCACAGATGTATGGTAAGTGGCTGGGCTGTGTATTCCGAACCTCTTGAAATTTATGTGGAAAATGAAAAGGGAGAGCGTGCAGAGTTTTCTCTGGAACGCGTCAATCGTTCTGATGTACAGCAGCAGTACCAGGAATGGGATGTGGGAAAGGAAAGCGGCTTCTTTCTGGACATTCCTTTTCGGGAGGAAAAAGGATTCCGGGTAGTATTTTCGGCAGGAAAACAGAGGACAATCCGGTATGTTAGTCTGCAAAAGAGAAAGATTGCAGGGGAAAAGGCAGAGTATTACTGTCAGAAGGGAATCCATTATCTTAAGGTACATGGAGTAGCAGGCTTTGCAAAAAAACTGATGAAAAAGGCAGAGGAATATAAAAATCGTCCGTATCCATATACCAGATGGTATCCAAAGCATATGCCTTCGCAGGCAGAACTGGAAAAGCAAAGAGGGCAGTCTTTTGCCTATGACCCCCTTATCAGTATCGTAATTCCCCTGTATAATACTCCTCAGCAGTATCTAAAGGAACTGTTGGATTCTGTCCAGGCGCAGACTTATGGAAAGTTCCAGCTTTGTCTGGCGGATGGCAGTGACAACGGGGATGTAGAAGCGTATATTCGGGAACACTACGGCAATGAAAAGCGGTTTGTATACCATCGTCTGGAGGAAAATGATGGTATCTCCAGAAATACAAATGAAGCCATCAAAATCGCAGAGGGGGATTTCATTATGTTTTCTGACCATGATGATACCCTTGCACCCAATGCGCTTTATGAAATTGTGAAGGAACTCAATGACTATCCGGAAACAGATGTGGTTTATACGGATGAGGATAAAGTCACCATGGATGGAAAACGTTACTATGACCCGCATTTTAAACCGGATTTCAATCTGGATATGTTGCGGTGTAATAACTATATCTGCCATATTTTTGTAGTGAAACGGGAAATTGTAGACCAGGTAGGGCTGCTGCGGAAAGAATATGACGGCGCACAGGATTTTGACTTTGTACTCCGCTGCTGCGAAAAGGCACATCGAATCGGTCATGTGGCGAAAATTCTGTACCATTGGAGAAACCATCCGGCATCTACAGCAGGAAATCCGGAGAGTAAAATGTATGCTTACGAGGCAGGAAGAGCTGCTGTACAGGCGCATTATGACAGACTGGGAATCCGGGCAGAGGTAAGTATGACTGAGCAGTGGGGAAGATACAGGACAAAACTGTTTGTAGAAGGAACCCCTTTGGTGTCTGTTATCATTCCCAACAAAGACCACAAAGCAGATTTGGAAAGATGTATCCGTTCTCTGTATGAGAAGACCTCTTATGATAATTTTGAAATTCTCATTGTAGAAAACAACAGCACAGGAAAAGAAATTTTCCGTTACTACAAAGAATTAGAGGAGAATTATGACAATATTCGTGTTCTTCGCTGGGAAGGTGCTTTCAACTATTCGGCAATTAACAACTATGCTGCAAAGGAAGCAAAGGGAGAGTATCTGTTGCTTCTGAACAATGATATTGAAGTAAAGTCAGAAAAATGGATGGAAGAAATGCTCAGCTATTGTCAGAGAGAGGATGTAGGAATTGTAGGTGCAAAACTTTTGTATCCCAACGAAAAAATTCAGCATGCAGGTGTGATTATTGGGATGGGACCGTCCCACACAGCCGGGCATATTTTCTATAATTTTCCAGGTGACCAGTTTGTTTATGCAGGAAGAACCCAGACTACACAGGATTTAAGTGCAGTAACAGCCGCTTGTATGATGACGAAAAAATCGTTGTATGAGGAACTTGGCGGGATGGATGAAGACTTCCAGGTGGCCTTTAATGATATTGATTTTTGCCTGAGGATGCGGGAGATTGGAAAACTGGTGGTATTCCAGGCGTACGCGGAACTGTATCATCATGAATCTCTGACAAGAGGATATGAAAACAGACCGGAAAATAGAAAGCGTTTTAAAGATGAAACCAGACGGTTTAAAAGCAGGTGGAAGGAGATACTCAGAAAGGGAGACCCTTATTACAATCCTAATTTCAGCCTGGAGAGAAGTGATTGTGTGCTGAGTGAATAGGAAAAGAAATGCCACAGGATAGAAAACCTGCCGCAGTAGGCAGCGCCGGAATACCCGGACTGTCTGCAGCGGCAGGTTTCTCTTTTTAAGAAGTGATTTTTTTCCGTTTTTTTCTGTTCTTTTTTGCCTTCTTTTTTCTTACATACTGCACAAGTACAGATACAAGTCCTGCGCAAAGCCCTGCGAAGATAAGAAGCATGGCAGGAAATACCAGCGGTGATACCAACTGTTTTTTTACTGTGCCTACTTTAAACATAGACATATCAGAGGTTGTCCGTGTTTCTACCTGCAGAGGAAAGGCAGCAGTGAGTTTTAGGATTTCCCGTCCCTGATAGGAATAGGTTCTGGTTCTGGAAACCCCTTCGGTATCCTGGTCTGTCACCATCATGGAAGCAGTGCTTGCACCTTTTGGCAAAATGACATATCCATCAGGTTCTTCCGAATCCGGCGCTTTCAGCCAGTAGACCGGAAGTTTTTCAGAATTATCAAATCCGTAATCGAAAAGTTTGATTGTGTCTGTGAAGCGGTCGTTACCTTCCGAGCGCATGACTACGCAGACAAGCGTCATATCGTCTCTGGTGGCTGCAGTAATCAGAGTGTTTCTGGCCGCTTCTGTATGTCCGGTCTTTCCGGCAATGGCGCCTTCATATTTATAATCCCCCTCTGTGAGAAGGGCGTTGTGGTTTTCCAGATTCCGGGGAGTAGAGGTCTTATTGGTTGCCGGAATGGTGTATTTGTCTGCACCGGCGATTTTGCAGAAATTCTCATTTTTCACAGCCTCGGCAAGAATCAGAGCCAAGTCGTAGGCGGTTGTGTAATGATTGGGGTCAGGCAGACCATTGGCGTTGACAAAATGGGTATTTTTGCAGCCCAATTCTGCAGCACGGGCATTCATCATATCGGTGAATGCACTGACGGAACCGGCTACCTCCACGGCCATCTGGGTGCAGACTTCATTGGCAGAGGCCAGCATAATGGCATACAGACACTGCTCCACCGTCAGTTCTTCGCCTACCTGGGCATTAATCGTAGAGTTTCCCGGTGCCAAATCCGGCAGAATC
The DNA here is from genome assembly GCF_037890365.1 of Blautia sp. HCN-20427. Taxonomy (NCBI): domain Bacteria; kingdom Bacillati; phylum Bacillota; class Clostridia; order Lachnospirales; family Lachnospiraceae; genus Blautia; species Blautia sp. HCN-20427. Next base: position 64,263 of record NZ_JBBKBX010000013.1, read on the forward strand.
ACATCGGTAAAAGTAACCTTTTGGTTTAAATCATCTATGTTTTCTAAAATCAAAAGAGCAGTCATGGCTTTGGTGGTGCTGGCCGGGTAACGAATCTCATTCATGTCCTTGTCAAAGAGCACCTGTCCCGTAGACACTTCCATCAAAACGCCTGATTCGTCTGCAATTTCCGGAGCGGAAGGCCAGGCGGCAACAGAGCTTGTTTCTGCAAAAACGGGGACAGCAGAAGTCATGGCTAATAAAAGTGCCAGCAGAGGGCACAATAACTTTTGAATCCTATGTTTTTTCTTCAAATGTATTCCTCCTTTACGCAAATTAACTTCAGTATACCATATTCATGGTTTTCTTTAAACAGAAAATGTGTTAGAATAAGGCAGGAATTAGAAACAAACAGTGAAAAATACACTGGAATCCAGGTAAAGGCAGGTAAATTTTATGCCGAAGGGAAAGATAGAATGGGGAAAGCTGATGGGCAAAATGTCCCCTTATATGATACAGAAAGGGCTGAGGTATTTAAAGCACTACGGAGTAAAAGAATTCTGGGTGCGTCTTCATGAGCGGTTTGAGCCGGAAGAAGTGCCTTATGGCCCCTGGTATGAGCAGTACATACCAACCAGAGAAGAACTGGAAAAGCAAAGAAAGAAAAAATGGAACTATGGTCCGAAAATCAGTATTATAGTTCCTGCATATAAAACGCCGGAGGCTTTTCTGCGCCAGCTGATGGACAGCCTTCTGGCACAGACATACGCGAACTGGGAACTTTGTATTGCCAACGCCAGTCCGGAGGACGCTTCCATGGAATATGTGCTGAAGGAATATGCAAAAAAGGACAGCCGGATTCTATGGAAGAAGCTGGAGGAGAACAAAGGCATTGCAGAGAATACCAATGAGGCATTTGCTATGGCCACAGGAGAGTTTGCGGGACTTTTGGACCATGATGATTTGTTGGCGCCCAATGCCCTGTATGAGGTTGCAAAAGCGCTGGAAACAGAGCCGGATATTGATGTACTTTACACAGACGAGGATAAAGTCAGAGGCGACGAGGTGCTGGAACATTTTCAGCCCCATCTGAAACCGGACTTTAATATAGACTTACTGCGTTCCAACAATTACATCTGTCACTTTTTTGTAGTGCGGAAATCATTGCTTGAAAAAACAGGAGGATTCCGCAGAGAATACGACGGCGCCCAGGATTACGATTTTATTTTCCGCTGTACACAGGCAGCAGGAAAGATACACCACATTCCTGAAATTCTGTATCACTGGAGAACGCACCAGTCCTCTACTGCGGACAATCCGGAAAGCAAACTCTATGCTTTTGAAGCGGGAAAGAGGGCCATCGAAGAAAATCTGCGGCAGAACGGGCTGATTGGAGAAGTGAGCCATACAAAGGACTATGGATTTTACAGAGTAAAATATCCGGTACAGGGAGAACCCCTGGTATCCATTATCATTCCAAATAAAGATGCAAAAGAAGATTTGGAAAAATGTATTCAGTCTATACTGGAAAAATCTTCCTATACTAATTATGAAATTCTGATTGTGGAGAATAACAGTACAGGGGAAGAAATCTTTTCATATTACAAAGAACTTTCTGAAAATTCCAGAATTCGTCTGCTGCGGTGGAAGAGGGAATTTAATTATTCTGCTATTAACAATTATGGGGCAAAGAAGGCCAAAGGGGATTATCTGCTGTTTCTGAACAATGATACGGAAGTGATAAGTCCCGACTGGATAGAGGAAATGCTGGGCTTTTGCCAGCGGCCGGATACGGGAATTGTAGGAGCCAGACTGTACTTTGGAAATAATACCGTTCAGCATGCCGGAACGGTTATTGGAATCGGCGGTATTGCAGGTCATATGTTTACAGACATGCCCAGAGAACGATCCGGCTACATGCACAAAGCGGCAATTATACAGGATTTAAGCGCCGTGACAGCTGCCTGCATGATGGTGAAGCGGCAGGTGTTTGATGAGGTGCAAGGCTTTGAAGAACAGCTTTCTGTGGCATTTAATGACGTGGATTTCTGTCTGCGCGTACGGGAAAAACAGTATTTAGTGGTATATGACCCGTATGTGGAACTATATCATTATGAATCGAAAAGCAGAGGTGCAGAGGACAGCAAAGAAAAAGTCCGCAGATTTCAGTCGGAAATCGAATTTATGCGCTGCCGGTGGGAAACTCTTCTGAAAAAGGGAGACCCTTATTACAATAAGAATCTGTCCTTGGTGAAATGGAATTATTCCCTGAAGCCAAAGGACTGAAAGGTTTAAAAACATGTATGAAGTTTCAGTAATCATTCCGAATTTTAACGGAAAAAAATACCTGAAGGACTGCCTGGATTCCATGAGAAAGCAGGACTGCGAAAATTTTGAAGTGATTCTGGTGGACAATGGTTCCGAGGACGGAAGTACGGATTATGTGCGGGAAGTCTACCCGGAAGTGCAGGTCATAGCCCTGAAGGAGAATACGGGATTTTGCACAGCGGTCAATACAGGCATTAAGGTCAGCACAGGCAGCTATGTGATTCTGTTAAATAATGACACCATTGCAGAGCCGTCTTTTGTGAGCAGCCTTTTAAAGAGTATGAAGAGACATCAGCGGGCTTTTTCCTGTCAGGCGAAAATGATTCAGATGCAGGACCATGGAAAAATGGACGATGCGGGCAATTACTACTGCGCTTTCGGCTGGGCCTTTGCGGACGGAAAGGGGAGAAATCAGGAGAATTACAATACGGAAAAGAAAATATTTTCTGCCTGCGCAGGTGCGGCTATTTATCGAAAAAAAGTGCTGGATAGAATTGGACTTTTTGACCACGAGCATTTCGCGTACCTGGAAGATTTGGACATCGGTTATCGCGCCAGACTTCATGGATATGAAAACTGGTATTGCCCGGAAGCTTTGGTTTATCATGTGGGAAGCGGCACCAGCGGTTCCAGATACAACCTTTTCAAGGTGCGCTACTCCTCCAGAAATAATATTTATATGATTTATAAAAATATGCCCCTATGGCAGATTGTGTGGAATTTCCCTTTGTTGTTGCTGGGATTTGGCTGTAAGGCACTGTTTTTCGCAAAAAAAGGTTTTGGAAAAGAGTATCTGGCGGGAATGAAAAATGGGTTTACCATTTCCCGGCAGAACCGGACGAGAAAAGTAAAAGATATTGCTTTTGGAACATACCTGCGGATTCAGTGGGAATTATATTGTAATATCATAAGATTTTTGCGAAAATAGAGAATTTTGACGGGGAGGAAAGGAGAACAGTCACACATGTTGAAGCGATATATACAGGAAAATAGAAAATCCATTTTCATAACAGTAGTGTTTACTGTGGCCTTGTATGCGGTTATGCTGCTTGGAAACCGGATATCTATTGATACAGAAGTGATGATAAACAACCCGGAAGGACAGTTAAATGCCTGGTATGGGATTAACCGTTTTGGACTGGGGCTGTTTAAACATGTTTTCCATTTGATTCCCATATCCATTCCATTTACCAATGTTATGACGGTTTTGTTTTTTATCTTTGCTGCAATTTCCTGGAATTACAGTTTGGTAACACTGCAGAAGGTGCAGAATACCAAGGCTGTTTTTGTGTTTTTGCTTATTTTTGTCAGCAGTCCTATTTTTGCTGAACAGTTTCATTTTACTCTGCAGAGTATGGAAATTGCTTTTGCACTTGGCGCAGAGGCCATTGCGGTTATTCTGGTATCCCGCTGGGTGGAGAAAAAGGGCATTTATCATGCCATAGCTGCAGTTCTTTTACTGGCCTTTTGTTTTTCCTGCTATCAGGCCTTTGTTTTTCTGTATGTGTTTGCCTGCCTTCTGTTGTACCTTATCCGTCAGGAGGAGAAAGAAACTTCGGGAAAAGAACAGGTGGAGGAAATTTTCAAATACATTTTGGTGCTTCTGGCAGCTTTTGTGCTGTATGAAGCGGCGGCAACGGCGATTAAGGCAAGTATGGGTCTGGAATCCGGAAAATATCTGACGAATCAGATTCTCTGGGGACAGGAACCGGTGCTGTATACTTTGTGCAGAGTCATAGCTTACACAGGATTTATAATGACGGGTTTTATGTCCTCGTTTCATCCGTTTTTGCCAGTGTTGTATCTTTTCTTTGCTGTTGTACTGTATAAAAAGTGGCAAAAAAAGGGAGGACAGAGTTTTCTTAAATTGGCCAGTCTTGCGGGGTTAATGATAGTGCCATTTATTCTCCCGGCAGTTATGGGAAATACGGTTCCTATAAGGGCACAGTTCTGTATTCCCATTCTGTTATCCTGGCTGGGATATTTTTTTGTAAAAAGCAATGAGAAAGGGAAAATTTTTCGATACGCAAGAATCTGCGTAATTCTTATGCTGGTGTTGCAGACTATCGCTGTCCCGGCGCTGGAACTCAGTGCATGGAGGTGCTATGAAAAGGACAAGGCCTTTGCAAAAGAAGTAGAGGCGGCGGCAGGAGATATTCAGCCAGAGGAAAAGCTGGTTTTTGTGGGAAAATATACGCCGAATCACATGATAAAAGGTCAGACCATGGGTCATTCTTTCTTTGAATGTGATGCGGATACAGCATTTGGCAGTAATTACAGAATTCATGGATTTATGGAAACTCTGGGGATAAAATATCAGCTGCCCACGCAGCAGGAATATGAGCAAGCCAGACAATATGCGGAAAAATCACCTTCCTGGAAGGAGAAGAAAGCGGTATATACCGAAAACGGACTGCGTATCATTAAGCTGTCTGATTGAGAAGAGAAGAATAGGAATTGCGTTTTTTTTAAAATTGTGATATATTATTAAGAACTTGTTAACTAATCTTAGCTATAGAGGGTGATAAAACCTTGATAAAAGAAAACCAGAAGCATTTTAACCGCCTGCAGGTGCTGATAGATGCTTTTGTGCTGTTATTTTCCTATGTGGCAGCATGGGTAATTAAGTTTCAGATAATCAGCAGTGACGACGGAGCGCTGTCCCTTCGCACATATATGATTGCTTTGCCCATTACCGTGTTGGTGTATTTGGGCTTATACTATTTGTTCAGTCTGTATACTCCCAAGCGGGTACAGGGCAGACGGCTGGAACTGTGGAATATTGTAAAAGCGAATACAGTGGGAATTGCTTTGTTTCTGGGGGTATTGTACCTCATTAAAATGATGCATTTCTCCCGTGAAATGCTTTTTATTTTTTATGTGATTAATATTTGCCTGGAGGCTATAGCCAGAAATCTTATCCGTTATTTTCTCCGCAGTATGCGGCGGAAGGGATACAATCTGAAGCATATTGTGCTGGTAGGATACAGCAGGGCGGCAGAAGAGTATATTGACCGGATTCTGGAAAATCCCCAGTGGGGATATAAGATAAGAGGAATTCTGGATGACCATATAGAAGCGGGAACTGAGTATAAAGGTATTAAGGTTTTGGGAAAGATAGACAACCTGATGATTATTCTTCCGGAAAACCGGTTAGATGAAATTGCCATTACTCTGGGGCTGAGTGAGTATGCCAGACTGGAAGAAATTGTGAATCTATGTGAGAAATCCGGTGTACACACCAAGTTTATTCCGGATTATAACCAGATTATTCCCACAAAACCTTATACGGAGGACATTCTCGGTTTGCCGGTTATCAATATCCGACATGTACCCCTGACCAATACTTTTTATGCGGCTATGAAGCGGGTCATGGATATTGCAGGAGCGATTTGCGCCATTATTTTGTTTTCTCCCATTATGATGTTTTCTGTGATTATGATTAAACTCACATCACCGGGTCCTCTGATTTTCAAGCAGGAGAGAGTGGGACTGCACAATCATACGTTTATGATGTATAAATTCCGTTCCATGGATGTGCAGCCTCCGGAAAAAGAAAAAACAAAATGGACCGTAAAGGACGATCCCCGTGTGACGAATTTCGGAAAATTCATGCGGAAAACCAGTATTGATGAACTGCCGCAGCTTTTTAATGTGCTGAAGGGAGAGATGAGTCTGGTAGGGCCGAGACCGGAACGACCGTTTTTTGTGGAGAAATTCAAAGAGGAGATTCCAAGGTATATGATTAAGCATCAGGTACGTCCGGGACTGACCGGATGGGCGCAGGTCAATGGATACCGGGGAAATACTTCCATCAGAAAAAGAATCGAGTATGATTTGTACTATATAGAAAACTGGACATTGGGGCTGGATGTAAAGATACTGTTTTTGACCATATTTAAAGGCTTTATTAACAAGAATGCTTACTAGCGAAGATAAAAGGGGAACAAAAATGTCTAAAATGAAAAAAAAGAACAGACACATAGGGCGCAAGATTCTGTTTGGAGTGGAAATACTGGTACTGGTACTGCTGGTCGGTGCTTTGTTTGTGTATGCACAGATTAATAAGAAAATGGATAAACTCAACCTGAACGACGAAGACGGAGAAGACATTCAGGTGCAGATGAACGAAAACATAGCAGGAAATGAGGTTCTTGAAAATTATACCAATATTGCACTTTTCGGTATTGACAAAAGGGATACAGACGGCGGATACGGAAACAGTGATACGGAAATGATTGCCAGTATCAACAACAAGACCAAGGAGGTTCGTCTGGTGTCTTTGTACCGTGACACCTACCTTCGGGTAGACGAAGATTCAGAAGGCAATGGAATTTATAATAAATGCAATGCAGCCTTTAATATCGGCGGACCGGAGAAAGCGATTTCCATGATGAATACCAATCTGGACTTGGATATTGAGAACTATGTGGCAGTGGACTTTAAAGCTATGGCAACAGTGGTTGACTGTCTGGGCGGTCTGGATATTCCTTTAAGCTATGAAGAAATCATCCACACCAACAATCACTGTGTGGAAACCTCAGAGCAGACGGGTATGGACTACGAGCCGATTCCGTTACCGGAAGAAATACCGGAAAATCAGGCGGAAATCTGCGGCACATATCATTTGAATGGTGTACAGGTAACTGCTTACTGCCGTATTCGTCAGACAGCGTCTATGGATATGGGCCGTACGGAAAGGCAGAGAAAAGTGTTATCCATGATGACGGAGAAAGTAAAGAAGTCCAGCCTGACTACACTTACGAAAATTTTGGATGAAGTCTTCCCTTTGATTCAGACAAACTTTTCCAAATCTGAACTGATAAAGCTGGGAACGAGTCTTCTGGCTTATAAATTTGGAGAAACCACAGGATTTCCGGTAAGCTATGTTATGGGAGCAGAGGTGACGAAGCCGGTAACCGGGCTGGATTGTCTGATTCCCACTACCCTGGAGGTCAATGTAAGATATCTGCACGACTTCCTGTTTGCATCAGAATCCTACGAACCTTCTGATACAATTAAGATAAGAAGTGAGTTTGTGGCAGAGAAGACAGGATTTGGAAATGCTTCGGTGACAAAGGAATGGCAGTATCTTATAAAAGAAGATACGGATTCTTCCGGGCAGGCAGACAGTGGAGAGGGCGATACAAATAACTCCCAGACTTATTCCGAAGATGACGGATACAGTGATGACGGCAGTTACGATGTAGGCGATGAATAATATTTGGAAGAAAGGGCTGTTGCATTAAGAGAATAGGACTTAATGCGGCGGCCTTTGCTGTTCTATGAGAAAGGAGATTCAGAAAAATGACAGTAACGGTGATTGTGCCAACCTATAAGCCGGACGGAAAATTTTTTCAGCTGATGAACATGCTGAAAAGACAAACCTGCAAGGCAGATCATATTCTCATTATGAATACGGAGGAGAGGTACTGGAAAAACAGTTTTATGGAAGGCCTGGACAACTGGGAGGTACATCATCTTTCACGTGCAGCGTTTGACCATGGAAAAACGAGAGGAGAAGGCGCAAAGCTTGCAGACACTGAAATTTTGGTTTACTTTACCCAGGATGCAGTGCCTGCTGATGAAAAACTGCTGGAAAATCTATTGAAGCCCTTTCACAATCCACAGGTAGGAGCTGCTTATGCCAGGCAGCTTCCCGCAGAAGACTGTAAAATCATTGAGCGGTACACCAGAAGTTTTAACTATCCGGATACAAGCCGGATAAAGACCAAAAAAGATATTCCGGAACTGGGGATCAAGACCTATTTCTGCTCCAATGTGTGTGCGGCTTACCGCAGAGGTGTCTACGAAGAAATGGGAGGATTTGTTACCAGAACGATTTTTAACGAAGATATGATTATGGCAGCGCAGATGATACAGGCAGGCTACGGGGTGGCTTATGCTGCAGAAGCCAGAGTTGTGCACTCTCATAACTATGGGTATATGCAGCAGCTTCGGCGTAACTTTGATTTGGCAGTGTCCCAGGAGGACCATCCGGAAATTTTCGCCGCCATATCTTCAGAAAGCGAGGGGATTCGTCTGGTAAAGAGTACAGCAGCTTATCTTATAAAACAGGGAAAACCATGGCTGATATCGGATTTGCTGCTCAGCAGCGGATTTAAGTATCTGGGATACAAAGCAGGAAGAAACTACAAACATCTGCCGCCGTCCTGGGTACATCGGCTGACCATGAATCCGGCTTACTGGGAAAATAGATAAAAACAGTGGTTTTTCACGGTTTCTTTTCTTTTTTATCACAATTTGAACACAATTGGTTGGTAGACTTAGTCTTGTAAAAAGGAAAAAGAAAAATGAAATACAGGAAAGGGAGTTGTAATTATGAGTGAAGAATACAATACTAATATAAATACTCAGGGAAGTGACCCTGAAAAAGAACAGGAGACAACAGCTGTGCAGGAAGAAAAAAAGGAAAATTCCACAGAAACCGGCATGGAGCCGGGAAAAGCACCTACAGCAGAAAATCCCTACTATGCATACTCCTATAAAAGAGATGCAGAAAACAAAGAAGAGAAAGAAAAAATGTCTGCAGAGAACAGCAGCACACCGTATACAGATAAGAGTTATGGAACTGCAGGAGACAGTCAGACAGAATCCGGCAATCCAGAAGATGAAAATACCCGGACAGACAGTACAGGTACACAGCATACGGGAACGCAGAAAGGGCCTTACAGTTCCTATCATTTCAGCCCTGTACCTCCAGAGCCAAAGAGTAAAAAACAGCAGAAAAAACCAATGGCAATGGGCAAAAAATTCGGTCTGTTGGTTGCGGCAGCAGCAGTTTTTGGAATTGTGGCAGGCAGCACTTTCCAGGCTGTAAACTATATTGGAGATAAAATGTTTCCGGGAGAAACTACAAAAATTGAAAATACGGCAACTACGCAGAGCAGTTCGGCCGCTGCAAAAGGTGTCAGCACTTCACAGGGCGGCGAAAGCGTAGCAGAGGTGGCAAAAAATGTAATGCCATCTATTGTGTCCATTACTGGGGTCAGTGTACAGGAAATTCCAAATTACTTCGGATTCGGCACACAGCAGTATGAAGGTCAGAGCAGCGGTTCCGGCATTATCGTAGGACAGAATGATACAGAACTTCTGATTGCTACAAACAATCATGTGGTAAAAGACGCCAATAGTCTAACCGTATGTTTTACAGACCAGGATGGTAATGCAGTGACAGCAAAAGATTTGGAAAATACCAGTGCAGAGAGTAACAGCCAGAGTAGTGACAGCAGCACAGAACTGGAAAATGGTACAGCCGTAGCGGCACAGATTAAGGGTACGGATTCAGACAATGACCTTGCTGTTATTTCCGTGAAACTTTCCGATATCCCGGAAGACGTATTAAGCCAGATTAAAGTGGCAACTTTAGGGGATTCCGATTCTCTGACGGTAGGAGAACAGGTAGTAGCTATTGGTAATGCTTTAGGATACGGTCAGTCTGTAACCAGTGGTTATGTAAGCGCACTGAATAAAAAGGTAAGCTCTGAAAATGCCAACAGTACTTTTATTCAGACAGACGCAGCTATTAATCCGGGTAACAGCGGCGGCGCTCTGCTGAATATGAAAGGCGAACTCATTGGTATCAATTCAGCCAAGATTGCGTCTGATGAAGTAGAAGGTATGGGATTTGCCATTCCAATTTCTAAGGCAGAACCGATTCTGGATAACCTGATGAGCAAAAAGACAAGAGAAAAAGTAGAAGATGAAAACAAGGCAGCTTATCTGGGAATTACATGTAAAAACGTAACTTCAGAGGCTTCTGAAATGTACAACATGCCGGTTGGTGTTTTTGTAGACAGCGTTGTAGAAAATGGCCCTGCTGAAGAGGCGGGATTAAAAGCTGGTGACATTATCCGTAAAATTGACGGAACAAGTGTGGAAACGTACGACAATCTGGTAAGCCAGTTAGAATATTACGAAGCTGGCGAAAAGATTGAATTTGAAATCTCCAGAGCAGACGGCGGAGAGTACAAAAACCAGACCGTTACAGTGACACTGGGAGCAAAGAAGGACGCACAGACCAGCACGGATAATAACGGCAGAATAGGCAATAATTGATAATATGTTTATAAAATGTATGGCAGTTTCTCTCAAAAATGGAGGAACTGCCATATTTTGGGCTTCTTTTTTGAAAACCAAAACCGTTTATAAAAAGTTTACTTGTGAGCGTCTCTGATTTGTGATAAGATACCCACAAACGGATGATACAGCGGAAAAACAGAAAAGGCGGTAACAGATATGTCAGATGATAAAGAATATTTAGATACAACTACAGGTTCTGATACTCCAAAGGAAAAGGAGCAGAAGGACCAATTTGAAAAAGTATGTTTTATGTGCAGAAGACCGGAGAGCAAGGCTGGGAAAATGATTGACCTGCCGAACAATATCCATATCTGCACAGATTGTATGCAGAGAAGTTTCGATACCATGAACAATACCAATATCAATTATGAGGAACTGATGAAAAATATGCCCAACATCAGCATGATTGATTTGAATTCCCTGCAGAATCAGATTCCACAGAGACAAAAGGTAAAGAAAAAACAGGAGCAGCCAAAAGAAAAAACAGCACAAAAGGTCTTTGATATCAAGAGCATTCCGGCGCCTCACAGAATCAAAGCGAGTCTGGACGAATATGTCATCGGACAGGAATATGCCAAAAAAGTTATGTCTGTAGGCGTTTACAATCATTACAAACGTGTCTTTGCGGATATTACGGATGATGTGGAAATCGAAAAATCCAATATGCTGATGATTGGACCCACTGGAAGCGGTAAAACGTATATGGTAAAAACTCTGGCCAGACTTTTGGATGTGCCTCTGGCCATTACAGATGCTACTTCCCTTACGGAAGCAGGTTATATTGGCGATGATATTGAGAGTGTGGTCAGCAAACTTCTGGCTGCGGCAGACAATGATGTGGAGAGAGCAGAGCACGGTATTATTTTTATTGATGAGATTGATAAGATTGCCAAGAAGAAAAATACCAATCAGCGTGATGTCAGCGGAGAAGCGGTGCAGCAGGGAATGCTGAAACTCCTGGAGGGTAGCGAGGTAGAAGTTCCGGTGGGAGCCAACAGCAAAAATGCCATGGTGCCTCTGGCTACGGTAAATACGAAAAACATTCTCTTTATCTGCGGCGGCGCGTTTCCGGATTTGGAAGAAATCATCAAGGAACGTCTGAATAAGACGGCTTCCATTGGTTTTCAGGCGGATTTGAAGGATAAATACGACCATGACAATAAGATTCTTGAAAAGGTAACCGTAGACGATTTGAAAAAGTTTGGCATGATACCTGAATTTCTGGGGCGTATGCCGATTATCTTTACTTTAAGCGGCCTGGACAGAGATATGCTGGTGGAAATCCTTAAAGAGCCGAAAAATGCCATTTTAAAGCAGTATCAGAAGCTGCTGGCTCTGGATGAGGTGAAACTGGAGTTTGAAGACGGTGCGTTGGAAGCCATTGCAGATATGGCCATGGAGAAACATACAGGGGCCAGAGCGCTGCGGGCGATTCTGGAGGAATACATGCTGGATATTATGTATGAGATTCCCAAAGACGATAACATCGGGGAAGTGATTATTACAAAAGATTACATCACCCACACAGGCGGTCCGAAAATTTTGCTGAGAGGACAGGAGCCTGCTCAGATAGAAATGAAATAAAACAGAAAATAAAAAAATATCTGCGGCGTAAATCTGATTTTTATGCCGCAGATATTTTTTTGTTAAGCCAAAGGCCTGTATTTTTCGCCTGAAGACAAAAAAAGATGCAGGAGATGGGACTTGAACCCACACGATATTGCTACCACAGGCACCTGAAGCCTGCGCGTCTGCCAATTCCGCCACTCCTGCATTTCTTTATGTTGTTCTGTGCTCTCTCAAGCACAAGACATATAATACACGAATACTTCTGAAATGTCAACACTAAATTTAAAAAAAATTAAAAAAATTTTTCAAAGATATTTTCGGGGATTTTCAAACAAGAAAAGGTTGAAAATTATCAGGTGTTGTGATACACTTTTTACAATTTGGGGAATTTTAAGGCTTTATGCCATCAGAAAGGAAGACAGGTGAGAGAATGAAAGCATTTTTGATACTGGAAGACGGTACCGTCTTTGAAGGAACCAGCATTGGCTCTACAAAGGAAGTCATCAGTGAGATTGTCTTTAATACTTCTATGACAGGTTATCTGGAGGTTTTGACAGACCCTTCTTATGCCGGACAGGCAGTCTGCATGACGTATCCTTTGATTGGAAATTATGGCATTTGCCATGAAGACCAGGAATCTTTAAGACCTTGGCCGGACGGCTACATTGTAAGGGAGTTATCCCGTATTCCAAGTAATTTCAGAAGTGAAGATACCATTCAGAACTTTTTAAAGAAATATGATATACCGGGAATCGCAGGTGTGGATACCAGAGCCCTGACCAGAATTCTGAGAGAAAAGGGAACTATGAATGGTATGATTACCACAAATGCGGCCTATAATTTAGAAGAAATCCTTCCACGCCTGAAAGCGTATACTACAGGAAAGGTTGTGGAAAAGGTAACCTGCACAGAATCCCATGTACTGGAGGGCAGCGGCAAAAAAGTGGCTTTGCTGGACTTTGGTGCAAAGGACAACATTGCCCAGTCTTTAAATGAAAGAGGCTGTCAGGTAACGGTTTATCCTGCCTTTACTTCAGCAGAAACCATTTTAAATTCCAATCCGGACGGCATTATGCTGTCAAATGGTCCCGGGGATCCGAAGGAATGTACTTCTATTATAGAAGAGGTAAAGAAACTGTATGCGTCAGAGGTGCCGATTTTTGCTATCTGTCTGGGACATCAGCTGATGGCCCTGGCTACAGGAGCGGATACAAAGAAAATGAAATATGGACACAGAGGCGGCAATCACCCGGTAAAAGATTTGGAAACCGGAAGAGTTTATATTTCTTCCCAGAATCATGGTTATGTAGTGGATACAGAAACCTTAAATCCGGACATTGCAGTTCCGGCCTTTGAAAATGTCAACGATAAGACAAATGAAGGACTGAAATACACCGGAAAAAATATATTCACTGTGCAGTTTCATCCGGAAGCATGCCCGGGACCACAGGACTCCGGTTATTTGTTTGACAGATTCTTAAAAATGATGGAGGTGAACCGATAATGCCAAAGAACCCGGAAATTAAAAAAGTATTGATGCTGGGCTCAGGCCCTATTGTCATTGGACAGGCGGCAGAATTTGACTATGCAGGCACACAGGCCTGCCGTTCTCTGAAAGAAGAGGGGGTTGAAGTTGTACTGTTAAACTCCAACCCGGCAACTATTATGACAGATAAGGACATTGCAGATAAGGTCTACATTGAACCTTTGACTGTAGAAGTAGTAGAACAGCTGATTCTCAAGGAAAAACCGGACAGCGTTCTGCCTACACTGGGCGGACAGGCAGGTCTGAATCTGGCTATGGAACTGGAAGAGCGCGGATTTCTGAAAGAACATAACGTGCGCCTTATTGGAACAACCTCAGAAACCATTAAGAAAGCAGAAGACCGTCAGGAATTTAAAGATACCATGGAGAAAATCGGTGAGCCAATCGCTGCTTCTTTAGTGGTAAGAAACGTGGAAGACGGTATTGCCTTCAGCAATAAAATCGGCTATCCGGTGGTGCTGCGTCCGGCTTACACGCTTGGAGGAAGCGGCGGCGGTATTGCCAACAACGAAGAAGAGCTGGTAGAGATTCTGGAAAACGGTCTCAGACTTTCCCGTGTAGGAGAAGTTCTGGTGGAGCGCTGCATTGCAGGCTGGAAAGAAATCGAGTACGAAGTTATGCGCGATGGCGCAGGAAACTGTATTACCGTATGCAACATGGAAAACCTGGACCCGGTAGGCGTGCACACAGGCGACAGTATTGTTGTGGCTCCTTCCCAGACACTGGGGGATAAGGAATACCAGATGCTTAGAACCTCTGCGCTTAATATTATTACAGAACTGGGCATTACCGGTGGATGTAACGTGCAGTATGCCTTAAATCCAGACAGTTTTGAATACTGTGTTATCGAGGTAAATCCCCGTGTATCCCGTTCTTCTGCCCTGGCTTCCAAGGCCACAGGCTACCCCATTGCCAAGGTAGCGGCTAAGATTGCTCTGGGTTACACTTTAGACGAAATCAAAAATGCAGTAACAGGAAAGACGTATGCCAGCTTTGAACCTATGCTGGACTACTGTGTGGTAAAGATTCCGAGACTGCCTTTCGATAAATTCATCAGCGCTAAGAGAACACTGACCACTCAGATGAAGGCTACCGGAGAGGTTATGAGTATCTGCAATAACTTTGAGGGCGCTTTGATGAAAGCAATCCGTTCTTTGGAGCAGCATGTAGACAGCCTTATGTCCTATGATTTTACAGGACTTACAGAAGAGGAATTGAGAGAACAGCTTCATATTGTAGACGATATGCGTATCTGGAGAATTGCAGAGGCTGTGCGCCGGGGCATTTCTTACCAGGATATTCATGCAGTGACGAAGATTGACATCTGGTTTATTGATAAAATTGCCATTCTCGTGGAAATGGAGCAGGCATTAAAGAAAGAGGAATTAAGCGAAGACTTATTAAGAGAAGCAAAACGTATGGAATTCCCGGACAACGTCATTGCAAAGCTTACCGGGAAAACAGAGGAAGAAATCAAAGAACTGCGTAAAAAATGGGATATCACAGCCGTATACAAAATGGTAGATACCTGTGCAGCAGAATTTGCAGCAGTAACGCCGTATTATTATTCCGTATACGGTGGGGAAAACGAAGCAGACGGAAAGACAGAGAAGAAGAAAGTTCTGATTCTGGGTTCCGGTCCTATCCGTATCGGTCAGGGTATTGAGTTTGACTTCTGTTCCGTACACTGTACCTGGGCCTTTGCCAAGGAAGGCTACGAGACCATTATCATCAACAATAACCCGGAAACCGTAAGTACAGACTTTGATATTGCAGACAAGCTGTATTTCGAGCCATTGACACCGGAAGACGTGGAAAACGTGGTGAATATTGAGAAACCGGACGGTGCAGTGGTGCAGTTCGGCGGACAGACAGCCATTAAGCTGACAGAAGCCCTGATTAAAATGGGTGTGAAGATTCTGGGAACCTCTGCAGAAAACGTAGACGCGGCAGAGGACAGAGAATTGTTTGACGCTATTTTGGAAGAGTGTCATATTCCAAGACCAAAGGGTCATACCGTATATACAGCCGAAGAAGCGAAAAAGGCAGCCAACGAACTGGGATATCCGGTACTGGTGCGTCCTTCTTATGTACTGGGCGGACAGGGGATGCAGATTGCCATTCATGACAAGGACGTGGAGGAGTACATCGGTATTATCAACCGCATTGCACAGGAACACCCTATCCTGGTTGACAAATATCTCCAGGGAAAAGAAATCGAAGTAGACGCAGTATGCGATGGCGAGGATATTTTGATTCCCGGTATTATGGAGCACATTGAGCGGGCAGGTATCCATTCCGGAGACAGTATTTCCGTATATCCGGCCCGTACTATCAGCGACACCGCAAAGAAAACCATTGAAGAATATACCAGAAGACTGGCCAAATCCCTTCATGTGCTGGGGATGATTAACATTCAGTTTATTGTGTGCAAAGAGGAAGTTTATGTCATCGAGGTAAATCCAAGGTCCAGCCGTACTGTGCCTTATATCAGCAAGGTAACGGGTATTCCCATTGTACCTCTTGCAGCAAAGGTAATTCTGGGACATAAGCTGAAAGATTTGGGATATACACCGGGCTTACAGCCGGAGGCCAGACACTATGCAGTGAAAATGCCGGTATTCTCCTTTGAGAAAATCCGGGGCGCAGACATCAGCCTGGGACCGGAAATGAAGTCTACAGGAGAGTGTCTGGGTATTTCCGAAAGCTTTAATGAAGCTCTGTATAAAGCCTTCTTAGGTGCCGGTATCCACCTTCCGAAGCATAAAAACATGATTATTACAGTAAGGGATGAGGATAAGGGAGATATTATTCCGATTGCCAGACGTTTTGAAGCGCTGGGGTATAAGATTTACGCTACACGCAGCACGGCAAGAGTGTTAAATGACAACGGCGTAAAAGCTATCCGAACCAATAAAATTGAACAGCCTTCTCCAAACCTGATGGATTTGATTCTGGGACATAAGATTGACTTAGTCATTGATACACCGTCTCAGGGTGTGGAGAAAGCAAAAGACGGATTTATTATCCGCAGAAATGCCATTGAAACGGGAGTCAACGTTTTGACAGCTCTGGATACGGCAGAGGCTCTTGTAACCAGTCTGGAAAATACAGACATTGAGAAACTGGAACTCATTGATATTGCCGAAATTTAAAGGAGCAGGGCATGGATTTTATCGAATTATTAAAGGTTATCTTCCTGGGAATCGTAGAAGGTATCACCGAGTGGCTGCCAATCAGCAGCACGGGACATCTGATTCTGGTGGAAGAGTTTGTAAAGCTGGACGTCAGCAAGGCTTTCTGGGAAATGTTTATGGTGGTCATTCAGCTTGGCGCCATTATGGCGGTGGTTGTGCTGTATTGGAATAAGATATGGCCCTTCCAGAATAAAAAGCCGAAACATGAAAATGTAACCAAGATTGAGAAAGCAGCAGGTTTTGTATGCCGTTTTACCAAGATAGACAAAATGGTTATGTGGTTTAAAATTCTGGTTTCCTGTCTTCCTGCCATTATCATAGGACTGCCTTTTGATGATTTTATTGAAGAAAAGTTCAACAACTGGTTTGTTGTGGCTGTTATGCTGATGGTGTATGGTGTACTGTTCCTTCTGGTGGAAGACTACAATGAAAAAAGAACGGTAAAGGTAGATTCCATTGCGGATATTTCCTGGAAGATGGCGCTGTATATCGGTATCTTCCAGGTACTGGCCCTGATACCGGGCACCTCCCGTTCCGGTGCAACGATTATCGGCGGAATCCTTTTGGGCGCTTCCCGTACCGTGGCGGCAGAATACACCTTTTTCCTGGCCATCCCTGTAATGTTTGGGGCAAGTCTTTTAAAGATTGTGAAGTTCGGTCTGGCTTTTTCTGCTCAGGAACTGATTATCTTAGGGGTGGGAACCCTGGTATCTTTTGTGGTTTCCATTCTGGCTATCAAATTCCTGATGGGATATATTAAGAAACATGACTTCCGTGTATTCGGCTGGTATCGTATTGTGCTGGGCGTTGTGGTAATGCTGTATTTTACTATTTTTAAATAGCTGTAATACGGGAAATCCGGTACAGAAGCAGAGGTATCTGTATGAAAAGTTATGATAAAAAAGTATTAGACCTGTCCATGGAGGCAGGTCGTATTCTTCTGGACGCAGGTGCGGAGATTTTTCGTGTGGAAGAGACGATTGAAAGAATTTCCAGGGCCTTTGGCATAGAGAAGTGCAGCCCTTTTGTTATGAGCACGGGAATTTTTCTCACGGCAGAGAATGAAGAGGGGGAGATTTATGCCAGCGTAAAGCATATCCCCATTCAGGGTGCCAAACTCTATCGGGTGGCGGCTGTGAATCAGCTTTCCAGAGAAATTGTGGAAGGAAAGTATACCTTAGAAGAGGCGGAAGAACGTCTGGAGATTATTAAAAATATGCCGGGAAAACGCCCGTTGGTGCGGATTCTTTCGGCAGGGCTGGGTTCCGGCAGCTTCTGTTACCTGTTGGGAGGAAAATTTACGGATATGTTTGCCGCTTTTCTGTCCGGTGTACTTTTATATGCAATTCTGGTCCTTATAGACAAAAGGGAGAAAAAAACTTCAAAAATCGTGGTGAACTGTATTGGCGGTTTTTGTGTTTCTCTTTTTGCAGTGCTTTTTTACCGCCTGGGACTCGGAAATGCGCCTGGAAAAATTCTGGTAGGCTCTGTCATGCCTCTGGTTCCCGGCGTCTCTTTGGTCAATGCAGTCCGGGATTTTGCGGAAGGAAACTATATTGGCGGCGGAGTGCGTTTTTTGGATGCCCTTATGGTGGCTCTGGGAATTTCTCTGGGCGTGGGTCTGATGTATATTTTATACTATCGCTTGACGGGAGGAATTATCTTATGATATGGGAATGGCTTTTGCAGTTTTTGGCCGCAGGCTTCGGAACCATGGCGTTTTCCGTTTTATTTTCCGTGCCGAGAGAGCATTATCCCCTGTGCGGCTTCATTGGCGGTGCAGGCTGGTTTATCTGCTGGGGGATGATAAATATTTTTCATACAGGAGCCGTGGAGGCCAATTTTGCAGCAACAGTTTTTATTACCCTGGCTTCCAGAATCGGAAGCACAGTAAAGAAATGTCCGGTAACTCTGTTTCTCATTGCAGGAATCTTTCCTGAGGTGCCGGGAATCGGTATTTACAGAACCATTTATTACAGTATGCTGGACAATCGGGAATTGAGTCTGCACTATGGAAGAGAGACATTGGGAATTGCCATTGCCATGGTGCTGGGCATTATTCTGGTGTTTGAAATTCCCCAGAAGACAATTAACAGAGTTTTTGGAAAGAACAGAAAAGCCTGCGGCAGCTTCTAAGCTTTATGCCGCAGGCTTGTTTTTATGCTGTAATAACAGTACCTGTTTTTTCAAGATATCCTTCTTTTGCTTTTCCAATAGAGGTAATGACAGCTGTGCGTCCCGGTTTTTCTTCTACAAATTCGATGGAAGCCTGAATTTTAGGAAGCATGGTGTTGTCTTCAAAGTGTCCTTCCTCCATGTAAGCCTTCAGTTCGCTGACAGAAACTCTGCCCAGCTGTTTTTCTGTCTCAGAATGATAGTTGACAGAGGCATTTTCCACACTGGTGAGAATCAGAAGCTCGTCCGCGTCCAAAAGGCAGGCAAGTTTGCCGCTGATAAGGTCTTTTTCAATGACTGCGCTGGCTCCAGTCAATTCTTCGTCCTGCTCTAATACAGGAATACCGCCGCCGCCGGCAGCAATGACAATCTGACCTGCGTCAGACAGAGCCTTAATGGCATCTATTTCAATGATTTTTTCCGGCAGGGGTGCTGCCACAATACGCCGGTAGCCATTTTCTGTCTTGGTGACATAGTTGCCTTTCTTTTCTTCGTTTTCCGCTTCTTCTTTTGTCAGAGTTCTTCCGATGACTTTTATCGGTTCGTGGAAGGCATCATCGTAAGGGTCTACGGTTACCTGGGTCAAAATGGTGCTCACTGGTTTGTAGATACCTCTTCTGAGCAGTTCAGCCCTGAGGGCATTCTGAATGTCATATCCAATGTAGCCCTGGCTCATAGCAGAACATACGGACATAGGCACTGCCGTATAAGCCGGATGTACCTTGCCAAATTCATTCATAGCTGTATGTATCATACCGATTTGGGGTGCATTGCTGTGAGTAATTACAATATCCGCACCGGCTTCTACCAGGTCTGCAAGAACCTTTGCTGATGCTTTTACCGCTTCCTTCTGTTCCGGAAGGGTGGTACCCAGTGCTCTGTGGCCTAAAGCGACCACTACTTTTTTTCTGGTCATAATCTGGTCCTTCTTTCTTTCAAATAAAAACTTATAGAAAGATTATATCCATTCCCCGCCGGAAAAGCAATAGAAAAAACCCGATACCGAAGTACCGGGCTTTTTCAACTTGAGGGGGGAGATAGTGAGTGGTTTATCAACTATCCAAAACCTATTATAAGGAGAAAATGTTAGTAAAATATGTCTGTTTTATAAAAAAAGTGGAAACTTTATTTATAAATTTTAAAACGTATCTATCCCAAATAGGCTTTTAACAGTAAAAAGGTGTTTTTTACACCGTCGATGTGGCTTCTCTCATAACCGTGGGAAGCGTAAACACCGGCGCCGATGAGTCCGTGGCGGACGTCATATCCGGCCCGCAGAGCAGCTTCGGCATCAGAACCGTAGTGGGGATAGACGTCAACGGCGAAATCCAGATTTTCTTTTCTGGCGGCTTCTATGAGACTGCTGACTAAGTCATAAGTATAAGGGCCGCCGCTGTCCTTGGCGCAGATAGAAACCTGATATTCTTTACATTCCAGTCCTTCACCTACACAGCCCATATCCACGGAAAGCACTTCTGTGACACCTTGGGGAATAGAAGCGGCGCCGCCATGGCCGACCTCTTCGTAAACCGTGAAGTGCTGATAGAGTTTCCGTTCTGTGACAATGTTCTCTTCTTTCAGATAAGCAGCATAGCCAAGCAAAATCGCTGCACTGAGTTTATCGTCCAGGAAACGGCTTTTGATGTAGCCGCTGTTGGTAATGGTTGTCCGGGGGTCAAAGGCTACAATGTCGCCGGTCATGATTCCAAGGGCCTGGGTATCTTCTTTGGTAGTTACCTTTTCGTCCGGCAGCACTTCTACGGTATCAAAGGTTCGTCCTGTCTCGTCGTATTTTCCGTTTACATGGACCGAGGCATCGCAGAGCTGACAGGTGCCTTCATAAACCTTTCCGGAACGGGTGATAATACGGCAGTTTTCCGCCTCCGCATTGTTGGCATTCATACCGCCAAGCGGGGTAAGAGACAGACGGCCGTTTGCTTTAATTTCACGAACCATGGCGCCAAGGGTATCTACATGGGCTTCCAGAAAAACGGCATTTTCGGCGTCCCTGCCCCCAAGGTCTACCAAAACGCCGCCTTTAACGGTTTTCTGAGGCTGGTATCCCAAAGCCTGGTATTCCTTTATGAGATAATCGGTGACTTCTCTGGTGTATCCCGTAGGGCTGTCAATGGACAGCAGAGCTTTTAAGTGTTTCAGAATGATATCTGTATAAGTATTCATGTTCAAACCTCCTGCAATGTTGTAAGTCTATTGTAGAGGGTTTCTTTTACTGCGTCAAGAAGAGGAAGAATTGTATTGACATTTTAAGAGAAGTTTTGTAATATAGTAACAATTTAAGGAAAGAGGAGGAGTGGACTATGCGATACTACAGAAAAATAGCAGGTGAAAAAGTATATTTATCCCCCATGAATGCAGATGATGCAGAACAGTATACCGAGTGGCTGAACCGGCGTGATGTGACAGACAATGTAGGCAATACAGACCTTATGATGACGCTGGAAGGGGAGCGGGTCTGGATTTCCCAGGAGAGAGACCAGTATCAGTTTGCTATTGTAGAGCAGAGTTCCAACCGGCTTTTGGGAAACTGTGGGATTCAGAATATCAACTGGAGGAGAAGATGTGCCGAGATTGGGCTGTTTCTGGGAGAAGAGGAGAGCCGCGGAAAAGGATACGGACGTGAAGTACTGGAACTTTTGCAGGAATATGCGTTTGATGTGCTGAATTTACACAGTCTGTCTCTTCGGGTGTACAGCTTTAATACCCGGGCCATAAAGTGTTACGAAAAAGCAGGATTTTCCCACTGCGGAAGACTGCGGGAGGCTTATTATATCAATGGAATGTATCACGATATGCTTTTTATGGATATTTTAAAGGGTGAATGGCAAAAAAAACAAGAAAAGCGGTAGAAAAATTTTGATTTCCCATATATAATAGATACGATACGGATATATTATAGCCAAGGAGGAATTCAAACCCATGTATGATATGAAAATTTCTGATTCAGTTGTATTTATTGGCGTAAACGACAAGACCATTGATTTATTTGAAAGCCAGTATAAGGTTCCGAAAGGAGTTTCTTATAACTCTTATGTAATTTTAGATGAAAAAGTAGCAGTTATGGATACCGTAGATAAAAGAGCTACAGACCCGTGGCTGGAGAATCTGGACAAGGCTTTGGACGGACGCAGTGTGGACTATCTTGTGATTTCCCACCTGGAGCCGGATCACGCTTCCAACATTCAGCGTCTGGCAGAAAAGTATCCGGAAATGAAGCTGGTAGGAAATGCAAAAATTTTCTCTATGCTGCCGCAGTTCTTTGATTTTGATTTTTCTGAGAGAAAAGTAGTGGTAAAAGAAGGCGATACGTTAAGTCTGGGAAGCCATACCCTGCAGTTCTTTATGGCGCCTATGGTACACTGGCCGGAAGTTATGGTGGAATATGAGCAGTCCGAAAAGATTCTTTTCTCTGCAGACGGCTTTGGAAAGTTTGGCGCATTGGACGAAGAAGAGGACTGGACAGACGAAGCCAGAAGATATTTTATCAATATTGTAGGAAAATACGGTGTGCAGGTACAGAACTTATTAAAGAAAGCGGCAACTTTGGATATTCAGACTATCTGCCCGCTGCACGGACCGATTTTAAAAGAAAATCTGGGATTTTATATTGACAAATATCTGACTTGGAGCAGCTATGAACCGGAAGAAGACGGTGTTGTCATTGCGTATGCTTCTATTCACGGAAATACGGCAAAGGCAGCAGAAAAAATGGCTGAAATCCTGACCGATAAGGGGGCAAAGGCAGTAAGACTGTTTGATTTATCAAGAGATGATATGTCAGAAGCTGTTTCCTGCGCATTCCGTTATGACAAGCTGGTGGTTATGGCACCGACTTATGACGGTGCACTTTTCCCTGCCATGGAAGATTTCCTGTACCATCTGAAGGTGAAAACTTACAGAAAGAGAAAAGTGGGAATCGTGGAAAACGGTTCCTGGGCGCCTATGGCTGGTAAACTGATGAGAGCTTATTTGGAAGAGATGAAGGATATGGAAATCTGTGAGCCGGTTGTTTCGGTGAAATCTGTTATGAAGGAAGCAGATGTTCAGAATATGGAAACGCTGGCAGATGCACTTCTTGCTTAGTCACTGCCGGGGATATACAAAAGACAGGAGGGCTTTGTTATGAAGTGTCCGTTTTGCAATCAGGAGAATACAAGAGTCATTGATTCCAGGCCTGTGCCGGATAATAATTCCATCCGCAGACGGCGTCAGTGTGATGAATGTGGAAAGCGTTTCACTACTTATGAAAAGATTGAAACCATTCCGCTTACGGTTATCAAGAAAGACCAGAGCAGAGAGCAGTATGACCGTATGAAAATACAGGACGGCATTATGCGGGCCTGCTATAAGAGACCCATTTCCGTCAAAACCATTGAAAATCTTATGGACGAAATTGAGACAGAGATTTTCAACAAAGAGGAAAAAGAAGTTCCAAGCACACTGATTGGGGAAATTGTTATGGACAAACTCAAAGAATTGGATGCGGTGGCTTATGTTCGCTTTGCGTCTGTGTACAGGGAGTTTAAGGATATTGACACCTTTATGGATGAACTGAAAAAAATGATGAAATAGAAGTTTGTGCAAAAGTCCGTAAATACTGGGATGTCCCAGCATTTGCGGACTTTTAACATTTTGCTTATTGTTCTCCCAATTTGAAACAGCTTGTCTGGCAGAAAAGTCTTTACAGAATGCAATAAATATAGGAAATGAATAGGAATAGAATAGAAGCAAATTCTCTGTGTACCCCAAAAGATACTTGCATTTTCCCCTTACCATGTATAAAATAACCTTGACAATTACATAATGAGAGAACTGATATGTAAAAAGGAGATAGTCATGAAAAAAGTAAAAAGAATACTCATGTTGCTTTTGGTGATGACCCTTACTATTGTACTTGGCGGCTGCCAGGACGAAAAGGATGGGAACAAAGAATCTCAAAAAGACAGCAGTTCTCAGGAAACACAGGGAGAACCGACTATGGGCGGTTCTATAGTAGTAGGGATTCCTCAGGATTTGGAGGATAGTCTTGACCCACACAAATCGGTAGCGGCAGGAACGAAAGAAGTCCTATTCAACATTTATGAAGGTTTGGTAAAACCTGATGAACAGGGAAATTACACAGACGCAGTTGCGCAGTCCCATGAAATTTCAGAAGACGGAAAGGTGTATACCTTTGCTTTGAGACAGAATGTGAAATTTCACGACGGAACTACAGTGACCGCAGAAGATGTAAAATATTCGATTGAACGCTGCGCCGGTATCAGTGAGGGAACAACTCCGCTGGTAGCGGCGTTTTCTAATGTGGAGAAGGTAGAAATACCGGATGCACAGACGGTTGCCATTACATTAAAAGAGCCGGATACAGAATTTTTGGCTTATCTGACAGTGGCGATTGTTCCGCAACATGCAGCGGATTTGGACAAAAATCCGGTGGGAACAGGTCCGTTCCGGTATGTATCACGCTCTCCTCAGGAAAATATTGTAATAGAGAAATTTACAGATTACTGGGACAGCGAGCACCAGGCTTATCTGGACAAGGTAACCTTTAAAATTGCCGGAGACAGCAATGCCATTGTAACTGGATTAAAGAGCGGTTCCATAGATATGTATCCCAGAATCAATTCCACTCAGTCGGCTCAGCTTGCAGAGGATGAAGATTTGACCATTTATGAGGGAGGCATGAACCTGATTCAGGCGCTGTATTTGAACAATAAGGAAAAACCCTTTGATGATGTGAAGGTGCGTCAGGCTCTGTGCTATGCAGTCAACCGTCAGGAAGTGCTGGACATGATGGCAGACGGCAAAGGAACCATTATCGGCAGCAGTATGTTTCCTGCTTTTGAAAAGTACTATATGCCGGAATTGGCAGATAAATATCCGCAGGATATTGAGAAGGCAAAGCAGCTTTTAAAAGAGGCGGGTTATCCCGACGGATTTGAGATGACCATTACAGTACCAAACAACTATCAGCAGCATATTGACACGGCTCAGGTGCTGGCAGAGCAGTTAAAGCAGGTGGGCATTGACGCGCAGATTCAGCTGATAGAATGGGACAGCTGGCTCAGTGATGTGTATGCAGACCGAAAATTCCAGTCTACGGTTGTGGGAATTGACGCAGCTTATTTAAGCGGCAGAGCTCTTTTAGAGCGTTTTACCTCACAGGCAGGAACCAATTTTATCAATTACAGTAATCCGGAGTACGACAAGCTGTATGAGCAGGTGAAGAAGAGTACCAATGAGCAGGAACAAATAGAGCTGTATAAGAAAATGGAGACACTGTTAAGCGATGATGCAGCCAATGTCTATATTCAGGACATGGCGTCAGAAGTGGTACTGCGAAAGGACTACGGCGGCTATGTATTCTATCCGCTGTATGTGCTGGATATGGCAAAAATTTATAAAATCAAATAAGAATTAGAAAGAACAGGAGAAAAGGAGAAAGACAGAATATGAAATATGTGATTAAAAAAACAGGAACTCTCATTATAACGTTGTTGATTGTCTCATTCTTGTCTTTTTTTGCTTTCTCTGTAATTCCGGGAGACGCGGCAAGGTCAAAGCTGGGGACAGAAGCCACAGAGGAACAGGTAGAGGCCCTGCAAAAGGAAATGGGGCTGGATAAACCCATAGTGGTGCAGTATGGTATCTGGCTGAAAAATTTTGTGACAGGAGACATGGGAGAGTCCTACAGCTATTCCATGCCCGTGGCCCAGATGCTGAAGGAAAAAATTCCGGTGACCATAGCCATTACTCTGATGGCGTTTCTCATGATTCTGGCGCTGTCTGTGCCTTTGGGAATTTTTACGGCACAGCACGAGGGCGGCTGGCTGGACAGGATACTGATGGTTTTGAATCAGGTGGCCATGTCGGTGCCGGGATTTTTGCTGGGAATTGTTATCACCTATGTCTTCGGACTGGTGTTGAAGTGGTTTACACCCGGGGCTTATGTGGCGGCTTCGGAAGATTTTGCAGGGTTTCTGGGGTATCTCATAGCCCCCTGCGTGGCCATAGCCCTGCCCAGGTGTGCCATGGGTGTGAAAATGCTGCGAAGTTCTGTCATTTCTCAGATGGAAGCGGACTATGTGCGGACAGCTCTGGCCAGAGGAAATACGAAAAACAGAGTGATGTATCATCATGTTTTAAAAAATGCCCTGATTCCGGTGCTGACCTTCTGGGGCATGACCATTGCGGATATCATTGCAAACAGTATGATTATCGAGCAGGTTTTCACGATTCCGGGAATGGGAAGTTTGCTGATTTCCTCCATTTCCAACCGGGACTATCCGGTAGTACTGGGCATTATTGTACTGATTGCGGCTTTGGTGGTTGTGATTAACTTTATTGTGGATTTGCTGTACAGCAGGATTGACCCGCGTATCAGAATCCGGGAGTAAGGGGTGGAAAGATGAAGAAAAAACAGAAAAATTACAATTTGATTCTGGGGATTTTCATTGCCCTTTTTATGCTGCTGTTTCTTTTGGCGGGACTTTTTTATACGCCTTACGACCCGGACGCCATGAATGGGGCGGCCAAGTTTGCAGCTCCCGGTGCAGAGCACCTGTTTGGGTGCGACCACTTCGGAAGGGATATATTAAGCCGGGTGATGAAAGGAACAGGAACAACTTTTTTTGTGGCAGTGTCCACAGTCGTGTTGGGCGGCGGAATCGGAATTCTGGTGGGAGCTTTTACCGGGTATTTCGGCGGCTGGGTAGATGAAGTGCTCATGCGGTTTAACGACGTGGTTTTTTCCTTTCCCCATATTCTGCTGGCTCTGGTGTTCATCGGAGTTTTGGGACCGGGTAAATACAATGTGATACTGGCACTTTCTGTTGTCTTTATTCCCAGCTTTGCCAGAATTACCAGAGGTGAATTTCTGGCTCAGAAGGAAATGGATTATGTGAAAAGCGCCCGTCTTATGGGGGTTTCTCATCTGCGGATTATGTTTGTGCACATTTTTCCAAATACACTGCCTTCCGTGCTTTCCATGGCTGCCATTGGTTTTAACAATGCGGTGCTGGCAGAAGCGGGTATGAGTTATCTGGGAATCGGTGTACAGCCTCCGGATGCCTCTCTTGGAAGAATGTTGTCAGAATCCCAGACGTATCTTATGAGCGCTCCATGGTGCGCCATTTTTCCGGGGCTTTGTATTTTGCTGCTGGCTCTTGGATTTTCTCTTTTAAGTGATGGACTTTTAAAGAAAGGCGGGAAATAATATGAGCTTGTTGGAAATCAGACATCTGCAGCTGAAATTTTACGATACACAGCCCCCTCTGGAGGTGGTAAAAGATGTTTCTTTTGCCATGAAGGAGGGAGAAATACTGGGCATTGTAGGAGAATCCGGTTCCGGGAAAACCCAGACCGCCCTGTCGGTTCTGGGACTACTGAAAAAGCATGAGGAAATTTCTGCGGGCGAAATTCTCTTTGAGGGGAAAAATCTGGCAGAGTTTTCTCAAAAGGAACTGGAAGCTGTCCGGGGAAAAGATATCAGCATGATTTTCCAGGAGCCCATGACGTCTTTAAATCCTGTACTGCCTGTGGGGCAGCAGGTGGAAGAGGGCCTCAGGCTGCATACTTCCTATACAAAAGAGGAATGTAAAAAACGAGCCCTGGACATGCTGCGAGAGGTAGAATTAGCCGAAGTGGAGAATATTTACAACCGTTATCCCCATCAGCTTTCCGGAGGAATGAGACAGAGAATTATGATTGCAGCAGCCCTGGTGACAGAACCCAAACTTCTCATTGCAGACGAACCCACTACGGCATTGGATGTGACCATACAGAGCCAGATTTTGAAACTGCTAAAGAAAATCAATGAAAAACATCACACAGGAATTTTGTTTATATCCCATGATTTGGGTGTGATACGGCGGCTCTGTGACCGGGTGATTGTCATGAATCAGGGAAAAATTGTAGAAATGGGAACTGTGGAAGAGATTTTTCAAAAACCTCAGCAGGAATATACGAAAAAGCTGCTGGCCGCTGTTCCCACACGGGGAGAATCTCTGCGAAGAAGAAAAGGCGGTGAAACACAATGAAAAAGGTACTGGAAGTCAAACAGGTGTCTGTTTCTTATAAGGAAGGCAAAAGCCGGAAAGAAGTGTTAAAGGACATCAGCTTTGAAGTACGGGAAAACGAAATTCTGGGACTGGTAGGAGAGAGCGGATGTGGGAAATCCACACTGTCTAAGGCAATTTTGGGATTTGTAAAGACAGACGAGGGAGAGATTGTACATCATACAGAACGTCCCCAGATGATTTTTCAGGACCCTTTTTCTTCTCTGAATCCCAGTAAAAGGGTGGAATGGATTTTAGAAGAGCCTCTTCGTATGCAGAAAATACCAAAGGAACGGCGGAAGCAGAAGGTGCTTGCCATGGGAGAAAAGGTAGGGCTTACAACCGAGCAGCTTAGGCGTTATCCACGGGAGTTAAGCGGAGGACAGAGGCAGCGGGTGAGTATTGCTGCCGCGCTGATACAGGGAGCAAAATTTATTATTGCAGATGAGCCGGTATCTGCTCTTGATGTGACTATACAGAAGCAGATTATGGAACTTATGGTGCATCTGCAGGAGGAAATGGGACTGTCCATTCTGTTTATATCCCATGATTTGAACGTGATTTATCAGATGTGTGACCGGGTGATGGTCATGAAGGACGGAAAAATAGAAGAACAGCAGGATACGGAAGACTTATTTGCTCATCCGAAATCTTCCTACACGAAGCTGTTGTTGGAGGGACTGCCCCAGTAAAACGAGGCTGCCCCATGAAATTGCAAGCAGGAATGGATAAAGATTCTTGGTATGCACTTCATGGGGCAGTCTCTGTTTTTACGGTTACAGCAGAAGCTCTATGAGATTTTCGTAGATATCCTGGCTTTTCTCTTTCCAGTTGAGACATACGGCAGAAGCGGCTTCTTCCGTGGGGACGGCAATGGTTAAGTCTACCATTGGGAAGTCTCTTTTTTTCAAACGGCAGCGTACCTGCCAGCCCTCTTCTTCGCCCTTGTAATAATCGGCAATGGCAGACAGTTCTTCCCGCATCTGTATAATGTTTTCCTGAAAGAAAGCAGAAATATCGGCCTTGATACCATCGGAAATCTGGTCTCCGAAGTAGGAGAGGGTCTGTTCTCCCTGCTCGGTAATCTGGAAGTAAGAGGAATTTCGTATGGTTTTCGCCTCTATGAGATTGGAGTCAATGAGTTCCGAAATAGCCTGCTGTAAGTGGAAATAATTGGTGTATCCTTTGTCCAGCACAAAGCCGGAAATCTGGGCATTGGTCAGGGGAAAGTCCACCTTTTCCAGCATATACAGAATAATCAGTTTATAGAGTGTAAGAGGTTCCGACATTTTTTAATCCTCCTTATATTGTTTTCCCTGATAGGAATTTCTGATTTTACATTCCCGGTGCAGGGTGTTCAGCACAGTCCTTTTTGCGCTGCTCCATAAAGGCGCCAGCAGCAGGTCTTTGGGACCGTCTCCGGTGAGCCGGTGAATGACAATTTCCGGTGAGAGGTGTTCCAGACAGTCTATGAGCAAATCCAGATACTCTTCCATGGAATACACCTGAAATTTCCCTGCCAGATAATCGTCAGCCAAATCTGTGCCCCTAAGCACATGCAGAAGCTGCAGCTTAATTCCCTGGATGTCCATGCGGTTTAAATAGTTCATGGTAGCCAGGATATCGCTCTGTGTTTCATGGGGAAGTCCTAAAATAGTGTGTACGATGACTTCCAGGTTTCGTTCTCTTAAGTTTTTTACAGCTGTATCAAAGCAGGATAAAGGGTAGCCTCTCCGGATGTAGCGGGCTGTTTTCTCGTGAATGGTCTGCAGTCCAAGCTCTACCCACACAGGTTTTATGCGGTTCAGTTCTTCTAAGAGGTTCAGGACATCTTCTCCCAGACAATCCGGGCGCGTTCCGATAGAGAGCGCCACTACGTCTGGATGGGAAATGGCTTCTGTATAGACGCTCCGAAGGTATTCCACCGGGGCATAAGTATTGGTGTATGCCTGAAAATAGGCGATAAAGCTGTCTGCGTTTCTCTTTGCCCGAATACTTTTCGTCTGCTTTTCTATCTGCTGGGTAATGGTATCTCTCCGGTCCCCTGCAAAGTCCCCGGAACCGCCAGCACTGCAGAAAATACAGCCGCGGCTGCCCAGAGTGCCGTCCCGGTTGGGGCAGGTCATGCCGCCGTTTAGGGCTGCCTTATATACCTTGCCGTGAAAGCGTTCTTTTAGCATAGAATCAAAAGAGTGGTATGGTTTTCCGTTCCAGTTTTTCATTTGCCAGCCTTTCTTCTTACGTTTTCTATATCTATCATACCATTGTGGAAAATCTTTTACAAGTGTGAGAAAATTCAGGATTGTTTTTACTGAGGGGATATATTAAAATGTATAAAACACAGAACAGGAGAAACACTATGCAAATCAATCGAGAAGACATGCTTTTGCTTACCAGGCGCATGACTCCAAAGCGCACGTCCATTACCAGAATCGCCGGGTGTTATGTTGACAGCGAAGGCTTTATAGACGGAACTTTTAATACAGATTTTTTGAAACTTTCTCCAAGCGACAAGGAGAAAAATCTGGCGCTTGCAAAGGCAATTCCTTTTGCAAAGACCAACGAAGAACTAAAGAGAGAAAAATTTTCCGAGAAAGAAATGGGAAAAGAGGGATTATGGCAGCTTCTTTGGGCTATTCGGGACTGCGGACTGAAAAACGACGCTCTGCTGGACCTTTTCTATGAGCGTGTCATAGAGCTGTGCCAATTACCTTACGACTATGCCATTTACCTCTTTCATGACTGCTATGACATTCCGGCTAAGGCCGCGGACCATGAAAGATTGGGAGAATCTGAGCAGATCTTTGAATATTTTATCTGCGCCGTCTGCCCTGTGTCCGGCGATTACGAGCCGGGGAAACCGGTAGGAGGATTTTTGTTCCCGGCCTTTGAGGACGGGGGATGTCTGCTGGAATATATGGATATTTACCGTGCGGATTGACAAATCCTTTCTTTCCGTGGTATGGTGGTCTGGAACAAATATGTGAAAACGGACAAAGCGGGAATGAACGATATGAAAAACCAGAACAATAGAACAAAAGAGAAAAATATATGGAAAAAAGGGACTGTCATCGGACTGCTTTGCGTGCTTTTTGTACAGATGCTGGCAGGCTGTCAGCTTCCGGGAAGTGAGGCAGAGCCGGTGGAAAAGGGGATGCTCAAAGTGGGCATGCATCTGGAAATTCCCTCTATGTGTTATCTGTCGGAAGATACGAATAAGCCGGAGGGATTTGATGTGGAACTGGCAGGCAAGCTGGCGGAAAAAATGGGATTGGAATTGGAAATTGTAGACACCTCAGAGGAAAATCTGCTGAAATCACTGGACGCAGATTTGTATGATTGTGTGATTTCCTCTGTGGGACTTTCAGACTGGAATGAAGCCCATTACTCCCACACCTCTCCCTATGCGGACATTTCTTCCGTGAAGGAAAAAACAGGACAGGATACCGAATATACAGAACTTGCGGTGTTTACAAAAAAAGGAAATCCTATGACAAAGAAGCTGGAAGAAAATCTTCAGGAATTAAAGAAAGACGGAACCTTAAAAGAACTTTCCCAGAAATATTTTGAGAAAGATATTACTGTGGCAGCACAGACAAAAGAATAGAGAAAATTTTATCTTTTCAAGAGGAGAATCATGGAAATATGCCCTATGATTCTCCTGTTTTTTTGTATAAAATTACGACGGATTTTTTCAAAAAACAACTTGATTTTTTGCAGGAGGAATGGTAGCATGAAGATATAGTTTAATGACTAAACTAAGTAAGGAGGTTTCAGTGCGTGATGAATATTTTGAAGGTTACAGACCCGGCCTTTCAAGCGTATGGCAAAGTAGTGGAGGGCATGGATGTATCTGAACTTCTCACAGCTTTAAAGGAAGTTCCACAGCCGGATGATGTGATTTATGTGGCATCGGACAGCAAGCTGGAAGCATGCGGCTGCTGTGAAGAGATTGGCAATAGTCTGTTTGGAGGAATGCCCATACAGATTGGATACTGCAGCGGCAGCAATTATCTGCTGAATGCAGTGGAGTATCACAGAGACTCTGAAGTGAATGTGGCTCTTACCGATTTGATTCTGATTCTGGGAAAAGAACAGGACATTGAAGAGGATTTTACATACGACACTTCTAAGATGGAGGCCTTTTTCATACCTGCGGGAACCGTGGTGGAAGTCTATGCCACAACACTGCACTATGCGCCGTGCAATGCCCATGAAAACAAGTTCTGCACTGCCGTTGTGCTGCCAAAAGGAACCAATACAGAAGCACCGAAAACCACGGGAAATACACCTGAGGATAAGTTGCTTTTTGCAAGAAACAAATGGCTCATTGCCCATAAAGAGGCAAACATTGAGGGTGCTTTTGAAGGCTTAAAGGGCGAAAATTTATCTATAAAATAAGAGAGAATATGACAAGAATCAGGAGGAAAATACTATGAATTTATCAAATATGCCAGAATTAAAATTAGGAATCGTGGCAGTAAGCCGTGACTGTTTCCCAATGTCTTTATCTGAAAACAGAAGAAAAGCAGTTGTGGAAGCATATAAGAAAAACTTTGGCGGAGAAATCTACGAATGTCCTGTTGTTGTGGAAAGCGAAACCGATATGATGAAGGCTTCTAAGGATTTAAGAGAGGCAGGCTGCAACGCACAGGTAGTTTACCTTGGAAACTTCGGACCGGAAACAGAAGAAACCATGCTGGTAAAAGCATTCCACGGTCCGTCCATGGTAGTTGCAGCAGCAGAAGAAGGCAACCTGGTGCAGGGCAGAGGCGACGCTTACTGCGGTATGTTAAATGCAAGCTACAACTTAAAACTGCGTAACTTAAAAGCATACATTCCGGAATATCCGGTTGGAACTGCTGAAGAAGTAGCAGAAATGATTCATGAATTTGCACCGGTTGCAAGAGCATTAGTTGCGGTAAGAAACTTAAAAATCATCAGCTTTGGTCCTCGTCCGACCAACTTTCTGGCCTGCAATGCGCCTATTAAGAGATTATATGATTTAGGTGTGGAAATCGAAGAAAACTCAGAGTTAGACTTATTTGAAGCATTCAACAAACATGCAGATGACCCGCGTATTCCTGACGTAGTAAAAGAAATGGAAGCAGAGCTTGGTGAAGGCAACATGAAACCGGAAATTCTGCCAAAACTGGCACAGTACGAAATCACTCTTTTAGACTGGGTGGAAGCACACAAAGGCTGCAGAAAATATGTGACACTGACAACCAAATGCTGGCCTGCTTTCCAGACACAGTTTGGCTTTGTTCCATGTTATGTAAATAGCCGTCTGACAGACAGAGGCATTCCGGTTTCCTGCGAAGTAGATATCTGGGGAACTTTAAGCGAATATATCGGTACAGTTATCAGCCAGGATACCGTTACTCTGCTGGATATTAACAATACCGTTCCGGCATATATTTACGATGATGAAATCAAAGGAAAATACAACTATACACAGAAAGATACGTTTATGGGCTTCCACTGCGGAAATACAGCAGCAAGCAAGCTGACAGCATGTTCTATGAAATATCAGATGATTATGGCCAGAACTCTGCCGGAAGAAGTAACACAGGGAACTCTGGAAGGAGATATCATTCCGGGCGACATTACCTTCTATCGTCTCCAGAGCACTGCAGACTGCAAACTTCGCGCTTACATTGCACAGGGTGAGGTTCTGCCTGTAGCAACACAGAGCTTTGGCGGTATCGGTATCTTTGCAATTCCGGAAATGGGACGTTTCTACCGTCATGTACTGGTAGAGAAAAATTATCCGCACCACGGAGCCGTTGCTTTCGGACACTTTGGAAAAGCCCTGTATGAAGTATTCAAATACCTGGGTGTAGAGGTGGAAGAAATCAATTACAATCAGCCGAAGGGAACACTGTATCCGACAGAAAACCCATTTGCATAAAAGGAGAAAAGCATGTTATATATTGGTGTTGATTTAGGAACCTCTGCAGTCAAACTGCTTTTGATGGACGCAGAGGGCAAGATTCAGAAAATTGTTTCCAGAGAATATCCGCTGTCTTTCCCGCACCCCGGCTGGTCCGAACAGAATCCGGAGGACTGGTGGAAGCAGAGTCTTGAGGGAATCAAAGAACTGACAGCAGAGTGCGACAAGAGCCAGGTGGCAGGTATCAGTTTTGGCGGCCAGATGCATGGTCTGGTGATTCTGGATGAAAAGGACGAAGTCATTCGTCCTGCCATCCTCTGGAATGATGGAAGAACCGGAAAAGAAACCGACTATTTGAATCAGGTGATTGGGAAAGAAAAACTGTCCGAGTATACGGCAAACATTGCCTTTGCAGGCTTTACCGCACCGAAAATTCTCTGGGTAAAAGAGCATGAACCTGAAAACTTTCAGAAAATCAAAAAAATCATGCTGCCAAAGGATTATCTGGCGTATAAACTGTCTGGGGTACACTGCAGCGATATGTCCGATGCCTCCGGCATGCTGCTTCTGGATGTGAAGAACCGTTGCTGGTCTAAGGAAATGCTGGATATCTGCGGTATTTCAGAAGAACAGATGCCAGAGCTTTTTGAAAGCTATGAAACCGTAGGCACTCTGAAACCGGAACTGGCAGAGGAACTGGGAATTCCCGCTTCCTGTAAAATCGTGGCAGGGGCCGGAGACAATGCCGCTGCTGCTGTGGGAACAGGAACCGTAGGAGACGGAAGATGCAATATTTCTCTGGGAACCAGCGGAACGATCTTTATTTCCAGCAAGGAGTTTGGCGTAGACCCATACAATGCCCTTCATGCTTTTGCACACGCAGATGGGAACTATCATCTCATGGGCTGTATGTTAAGCGCGGCTTCCTGCAATAAATGGTGGATGGATGAAATTATCGGTACTGCGGACTATGCAGGAGAACAGGCAAAGATTACAAAGTTGGGAGAGAACAAGGTATTTTTCCTGCCGTATCTTATGGGCGAGCGTTCTCCTCACAACAATCCCAATGCCAGGGGAACCTTTATCGGACTTACTATGGACAGTACCAGAGCCGATATGACACAGGCCGTTTTAGAGGGCGTGGCTTTTGCTATCCGGGATTCCTTTGAAGTGGCAAAATCGCTGGGAATTCAGATTGAGAGAACTAAAATCTGCGGCGGCGGGGCAAAGAGTCCGTTGTGGAAAAAGATGATTGCAAACATTCTGAATGTAAAAGTGGATGTCATTGAGTCCGAGGAAGGCCCGGCTCTTGGGGGCGCTATGCTGGCGGCTGTGGCAAACGGAGAGTATACCTCCGTGGAGGAAGCGGCAGAGAAGATTGTAAAAGTCATTGACACCGTGGAACCGGAGCCGGAACTGGCTGCTAAATATGAAGAAAAATATCGGAAATTTGCAAAAATTTATCCGACTGTAAAAGAATTATTTGGAGAAATTATTTAATATACCTGAGACACAAGGGAAAGGACTGCGGAAGTACTGCTTCTGCGGTTCTTTTGTGTTATACTGAACTAAAAAACAGAAAGGAATGATACAAAGTGCGAGATATTTTAGATGTACACACCCATACACTTGCCAGCGGACATGCGTACAACACCATGCGGGAAATGGCAAAGGCAGCTTCTGAGAAGGGACTGGAAATTCTGGGGATTACCGAACACGCAGTGTCCATGCCGGGAACCTGCGGTGCCTTTTATTTTGAAAATCTGAAAATGGTGGAGAGAAGTATGTACGGTGTGGAACTGCTGTTGGGGGCAGAGGTAAACATTATGGATTATGAGGGCCGCGTGGACATGGAAGACAGCACCATGAAGAAAATGGACATGGTGATAGCCAGCCTTCACATTCCCTGTATCAAACCGGGAACCAGAGAAGAAAACACACAGACCTGCCTGGAAGTCATGAAAAATCCCTATGTCAATATCATAGGACATCCCGATGACGGCAGATATCCCATAGATTATCTGGCCCTGGTGCAGGCAGCGAAGGAGTATGGCGTCCTTTTAGAAGTCAATAACAATTCTCTGGACCCCAGATGTACCCGGCAGGGCGGTGAGGAAAACATCAGAACTATGCTGAAATACTGCCGGGAATATGAAGTGCCCGTGGTAGCAAACAGTGACGCCCATACAGATACTCTGGTAGGTTTTCATAAATATGCATTTGAAATTTTCCGGGATATGAAGTTTCCGGAAGAACTGATTGTAAACAGAAGCGGGGCAGAATTAAAGAAGTATGTTAACAAATACAGGAATTTATAAAATTTTTAGAAAAATTCCTAAAAATATGCCTTTGGATTCTTTACTTTAAAAATTTACTGTGCTAATATATATGTGAGTGATGAAAGGTATAACTGGTAAAGTGCTAATGCACAAAAGGAAGCATGGCACAGCCCTTGGCAGAGGCCTTTCAGGGGTGCATACTACAAATGTAAGGAGAACATGGATTATGAGTAAGAAAATTCATACAGAGGCAGTTGATTCTTTGTTTGACGCTGTTCTGAGTTTAAAGAACAAAGAAGAATGTTATTTATTTTTTGAAGATGTGTGTACAGTAAATGAAATTTTATCTTTATCCCAGCGTTTCGAAGTGGCAAAAATGTTGAAGGAAAAGAGAACTTATCTGGAAATTTCTGAGAAAACAGGTGCATCCACAGCTACCATCAGCCGTGTCAACAGAAGCCTGAACTATGGAAATGACGGATATGATATGGTATTTGAGCGAATTGAAGACGGAAAATAAAATATTCGTGGTACAGTACAAAAAACGGTAGCAGAAATTTCTGTTACCGTTTTTTTGACTTTTCATCAGAAGCAGGCGTCATCTGGTCAATGAGATTTTCGATGACCTGCTTTTTTACATAAACATCAAAACTTAACATGCAGATAAATGCAAATTTCTGTAAAAATTCCTGTTCTGTGGTATCTGCATCCGGAAAGGAAGTTCCGGCCTTCCGGAATTTTCTGGTAATATCTTTTACCAGAGGTTCAATCTGTTCCAGCTCCAGATTCATGATTTCTTCATAGACTTCTGTAAGCTTCAGACTTCCCTCGCCGGGGAAAAACTGTTCTGCCACAGGACCAAGAAGCACCTGAATATCACTGATGGACATAATATTTTTAAAATAATAAATAAATGTCAGCATCAGAATGTGTTCTTTGGAATATTTTTTCTTCACAGGCGGCGGCAGGAGATGGTTCTTGGCATAATTGTTAATCATGGTCTTGGTCAGAACCTTGTCCTCGGGATGACGTTTGGAGGAAGAGAGATGTTCTTCCATGAAAGTAGTCACCTGATCCATATATAAATGAATGCCGGGAATCTCTTCCAGCTTGATGTAATCAATGCGGGAGATACTGGCGAGAATACTGTTTAAAATGTCTTTTGTGTCTATTGTCATATGTTATCACCTCTGCTCCTCATTATATAGTTTTTAAAACTATTTGTAAAGAGGGAAATCCG
>NZ_JBBKBX010000014.1:0-94687 GCF_037890365.1 Blautia sp. HCN-20427
AAAATCTTCGGAAGCTTTTTCCCCTTCACCTTTGGTATTAACAATGATTGTCGTTACCAGCTTCAGGATATCCTTTTCAGACCGTATATAAGCAAATGGATTGTAATGAAGGGACTTGGAAAAATTGATGGTATTCAGAACCTTAATCACATATGGCTCATGTACAACTTTTCCAGATTTATCTTTCATGATATTTCCATTCTTATCTTTCTTAGGTGGTCCCTTTGCTAACATCTTCCCGCACTCTTCAATCAAAGTGCCTTTCGGATCTGTAATGACCATGGAACAGTTCATCTGCATGACCGATGGTTTTACGAAAAAACGTGTCTTACCGGAACCACTGCCGCCGATGACCACTATATTTTTATTTCTTGCATACTTCGGCTGCTTCGGTCTGCTCTCCATGGTCAGTGCTTCTGTTGCTGTCAATGGAATGTTCATCCATGGATCTTCCGACATATAAGGCTTGATATCCTCTGCGGTTCCCCATCTGGCTGAACCATACTCGATGCCTTTCCGTAATTTCTTTGCGTCTGCCTGTTTCTGCCAAACCAACACTTTCAGAACGACTGCAACAACAATACCTGCTAGCAGATCTTTCCAATTATTGCTTAACACCAAACCAGCAAAAATCCGGTCTGCGTGTTCCATTGCATATAAAAGTTTGTTCCCCATATCTTCTCCCGGACTGTTCCGGTAAAGAAAAAATGCCCGGTCTGCATAGAAAGCAACCAGAGCATAAGGGATATTTGTAAGAACCAGTTTCTTTTTATCCAGGACGGACAGCTTACCCCCGATTTTATTCTTCCACTTCTGCATCAGAGTTTTGCCGCTTTTCTTTTTCATCGACTCTGCTCCTGATGCCGGTTCTTTACTTTGTCCTTCGTCTTCTTTGGCATCATTGCCCGGTAAGCTGCAAGACGCTTATGAATGGAAGGCTTATTCGCTTTTTGAATCTGTTTCTGGGAAAACTCACGGAAAGCAGCATTGAGGGCATCCTGATCACGTCCCTTGAAAAATACCAGATAAACCGGAGGATCTTTGCTCTTGTCTTTTTTCAGAGCATAATTGATCCCGTATTTTCTTGCATACCGTTCAAAGGACTTGATATTTTTGTCCGTGATCTCGATATTGACCATCCCGGCATTCTGTTTTGCCAGCTCTTTTACCGTGACCTTTCCCTGTTTCGGCTGATTTTTTTGTGCTTTCTTCTCTACTGATTTCTGCTTCTGATGACGCAGATACGCAACAAGAACCTTTTTCAACAGGTCAGCCGTAATCTTAGTAGCCCGAATACAGAACGTGACCGTTTTCTGAGTTACCTCTTCCTGCATGACTTTTCCCTCCTTTCAGCGATTCAACTGCTGTCCATATCTGTAATCATGGCAATCACCCCCTTTAATAAAAAAAACAGATTAACCGGTAATCAGGTTCTGCACCTGTACGAGTTTTTCTGTCCCTTCTTCTTTTCTCTTATCTTCTCCACCACAATAGATGGGAACACACAGTTCAAGTATTCTGCTGTAAATACGCTGATGGGCAGTATCTAAATCTGCCGATTTCATTTCATTCAGTCCCAGATTCGTTGTTACGATCAGCGGAAGCATTTTACAATAGCGGCTGTCTATCACATTATAGACCTGCTCCAAAGCAAACTCAGAATTTCGTTCTATTCCTAAATCATCAATAATCAGCAACGGATAATCCACAAGATTTTGTATGATCTGGTTCTTATTTGCCTGATAGCTGGTCATTTCATTTAAGATCCTGGAAAAATTCGTCATCATGACACGTTCTCCCCGTTCCAAAAGTGCATTTGCAATACAGCCTGCAAAAAAACTCTTCCCGGTTCCAACTGGTCCCATCAGAAGCAGTCCTACATTTTTTCTCTTCATATCTGTCCAGTTTTCTACATACTGCCTGGCAATTAGTATCTTCTGGTTGCTTCCATTGTCATTTTCAAATTTCCATTCCCAGAATCTTCTTTCCCGAAGTCCGACGGATTTTCTCTGATAAAGCTGCCGCTGTGCTTCTTCCCGCTGCATCTTCTCATCAAGTTCCTGCCTGGCTTTTACCTCGCATTCACACAAACAGGACACTACATGCTCAAATCCCATCAGACTAACTTTCATCTGTTTTCTTTTTCCACAGATACCACAATGAAGACATCCCTCTTCATCCAGATAATCTGTTGTTACTTTATTTTCCATCACAGGCTTTCTCCTTCCTGAAATTCATATTTATCCATTCCTGCCCTGGCTCCATCTCGTTCTGCCCAAAGACAGATTGTTGCAAAATGATTCTGATACTCTTTTCCACTGGATTTCATATAAACAGAAAGATGATCTATCCGTTTCTGGTAATCCCATGGAAATAACGTCATCAACTCCTGCAGTTCGGCTTCTGACAGGACAACATTTTTAAATCTACCATACTGACTGAATTTTTCTTCCAGAGCAGGAGTATTGCCCTTACTCTTATCAGTATGATTCTTTTCAGTCTTATTTATCTTAGTATTACTTCCATCCAGATTCTTGCAGTCCGGACTTCTATTTTTTTGCGTTCCGGACTTCCAGTTTCTTACAATCCGGATTTCCAATTCCTTGCAGTCCAGATTTCCAGTTTCTGGCGTTCCAGAAGCAAAGTATCTTACTGGCTTTCCTCTAATCCGTTTCACAAAATTTTTCACGTATATGACAGAAGGACGATTATTCCCCTGCCGATACCGTTCAATCAATCCAATCCCATGCACACTGTCAAGCTCATAAAGAAGCTTTGTCACTGTCGTATGCGACATTCGCAATAGTTCCTGCAATTCTGCGATCGTGTAAATGATATAGACATAACCATCACTATCTATCCATCCATTTTTCTTGGATAGGCTGATTCGATCAAGCAGAATTCCGTAAAGGAGCTTTGCGTCTGTGGACAGGCTTGCAAACTCTTTTTCTGTGAACAGAGCTTTTGGTATCCGAAAGAAAGAAAACTGGTCAGATTCTTCTGCTCTGAAATATTCAAAATCTGCCATAATATTTTCCTACTCTTCTACATCAAAATCACAATTTGCAGCACTGCCTGTACCATGACATAATTCATCAAGCACATAATTGAATGCATTCATAGCTTCTTCCAAATAGATTTTCCTAGCCTCTTTATCACACGCATACATATCGGCAATAAATCCTTCATCATTTCCTATTGCGTGTACCAGAGTCTCCAGAACTTTCATAAATTTCTTTTTTGAACACTTTTTATTCTGCCTGTTCACATATTGCTGAATATCCAGTACTCTATCAGCATTTTCCTCATTCTCTTCAAGAATTCCAAACGCCAGATCCATGCCAAATTCATAGCCATCACAGGAAATCTGATCAACATCAAGCTGTCCCAGCTCATCTCGATAATTTCTTTCTTCCATTGAAGTCAGTGGTGTCTCATATTCATCCAGATATCCCATATCTGCAATTGTTTCCAGAATATCTCTGGATGCTGCCACCATCTTGTCCATAATGATTTCTCTTTCTTCCATCGGCATATTTGCCATAATGCTGTCTAATGTCATCATTGATTCTTCCTCCATCTCATTTTCATAAATATCGTTGATATAAAAGTGGTTTGCCTTTCCATTGTTCGGAATGATGCGCACCAGATTTCCAATCTCCACCAGTTCCTGTACTGCCTGATCTACCCCATATCTGGTTGTATTCAGGTCTTTCTTCATTTCACTTTTTGGATAGATTACATACAAATCCCCCTTACCATCTACCCAACCATTCTGCACCGCAAATTTCAAACGATCCAGAAATAAGCTGTATAAAATCTTTGCTGTATTTGACAGATTTTTGTATTTTTCCATCTGGAACAGCACCTTCGGCACCTGCAGACAATCTACCGGCATATACTCCATCTTATTCATTGATTGTTTCCTCCTTCTGTTTGTACAGCACTTCGGCTGAATTAATATTGATTTCCAACATCCCTACAAATACCTGATAGTACAGAAGGCATATCTGTTCATCCTCTCTTGCCAGATACAATCCTTCCAGTTCATCGGACGGATGTTTCATTCCATATACTGCCTGACAGATATCATGGATTTTCTCACATTCCACACTTCTAAGATGCAGCTCCAAGGTGTGGTTAAATCTCTGCCAGTCTTCCAATTTCTGATTTACTGACATCATGCACTGGAACAGTTCCGCTGCTTCACATGCTGCTGACAGCACTACATTTTTGTTATTGATACTTCCATCGGCATTTTTCATATGCCCTACCATATACGCCTGATCTACTGAAACCATCTTTTATCCTCCTCTATCTAAACGGCATTTCTTCTTCCATGCCCTCTGGGATCTCTAA
Organism: Blautia sp. HCN-20427; assembly: GCF_037890365.1. Classification (NCBI taxonomy): domain Bacteria; kingdom Bacillati; phylum Bacillota; class Clostridia; order Lachnospirales; family Lachnospiraceae; genus Blautia; species Blautia sp. HCN-20427. The sequence goes on from NZ_JBBKBX010000014.1 coordinate 4,360, forward strand.
GAACCCTTCCGCATCTTCTGGAAATGGTGGTCTGTCAACCATTTTTGCACCTGCGAATTCAATCCGGTTTGCATACACTTCGGTGGTATAGATCTTTTTCCCGGTATCCTTATCTTCATAATTACCTGTGACAATCTCGCCTTCCACCATGACCTTCGTTCCCTGCATCAGATAATCTCTGGCAAATTCTGCTTTCTTTGCAAAAGCCTTTACCGGAATGAAACTGACTTCATCAGAATAATTTCTTCTGACTGCCAGAACAAACTTGGCAATCTTATGAAGTCCTTTTTCATTCTCCACTTCATTGTATCCGGGATTTCTTACCAATCGCCCGGAAATAATTGTTGTATTCATTGGCTTACCCCTCCTATGCTTTCATTGATTTGTAACAGATACCGATACATGGTCCACATTTTCCATAGGCACATCCGTAACATTCATCTTTTTCCAACTCTTCCTGCCTCATTTCATCGGCAAACATTCCTAGCAGGGTTGTATAAATCTTTTTCATTGCCAGGAACTTTTCTTCTGCTTTTTCCATTTTCTCTTTGTAAAACGGAATCAGTTCACGAAGAACTGGATGGAAACGCTCTTTTTCATCATCCCAGGCACAATTTTTCATCATGCATCGTGGTTGTTTCTCATAGCTTCCCAGATAATATGGGCAGAACGTACAACCTCTTTCTTTGATAATCTCAACCGGAATCACTGGCATCTGACTTTTGATTTCTTTTGTTACATGCTTGCTTTCAATTCGCTCTCTCATAATGAAATCCTCCAAAATTTATATTTGCAAAAGGGATTTACCCTGAATTGCCTGTTTTTAGGCACAAAAAAAGAGGCAGACTTGCGATTTTTGTTTTCGCAAGCCTGCCTCTTATCAAACTTATTTTCTATCTTTCAATGATATACCGTATAAAAACGTATATCGCTCTGATCACATACACTGGAATCATGATACTTCCGATCAATGCTCCAATGATGACACTTAATGCAGCCATACCAAGTGTTGCTGTGGTATCCATTCCTCTTGGGATTAGAATCAACCGCATTTTATGTATTCCAAATGGTAATCCGTCAATAAATATCCACCAGAACCAATCCGTCTGTCCGCTGACTTTCATAATTGTTTTTGTCATCCAAAACCAGAATACCATAAATATCAGTGGCAGAATTGATTTTTTAATTACATCTCCAATCGTCATTTCTTTTGTCCTCTTATCCAATCTGTTTATCTTCTGTACTTTAGAAATATATGCCTGATATCTTTCCATCTGGCTATCATTATATCTTATTTGCTTATCATATTCCATTCTATCATCCCCTTTGTTCTGTTTGTGCCTTCCACGAATCTAATAACTGAAATATAATTTTTTCAATTTGTTCTTTCTTATAATCTGGTGGAAAATATTTTTGCAGTTGCTTTTCTGAAAAGCTGATTTTCTGGTAATTCACTTTTGCTTCTCCTCTAAGAATTTTCTCAATATCTTCTCCAGTCAATTCTTTTTGCTGACTAAGTTCTTTCAATTTTTTTGCCTGAGATCCATTAGGCATTTTCTTTGTTGTTCCTATGAACGCCAATAATAACGACTGCTCATTGCTTTTTAAATACGATATATCTACTGCAACAGTGAATGGCAATTCATTTTTGTCTACAAACTCCAGCAAATAATTCGACAAATAGGTCAATCGTATATATCGTTTGATTGTACTCATTGTTTCCCCGACTTCTGTACCTACCATCTCAGCTGCCCATCTTTTTTTTAACTTTGGTTCAACTTGGACCAAAGTTAGATCAGTTCTTCTGCCTTGACGTTTCAGTGCTTCATACTTCATGCGGTATGCAAATGCTTTCTCACTATACAGCAGGTTTTCTCTTTGAATATTGGAATCGACCATAACTACAGTTGCTTCATCATCAGACATATCTCTGATAATAACCGGCATTGTTTTCAGTCCCAATTCTCTGCAAGCATATTTTCTTCTGTGCCCCACTACTAATTCATAATCCTTTTCCCCAGAATTTGAAGGTCTTGCAATTCCTGGCACAAGAACTCCATATTCTGAAATACTTTCAATCATTTCCTCCATTTTGTCATCCCTGAATACTTTAAACGGATGGTTCTTGAATGTATCCAGCTCGTCCAATGGAATTTCTCGCACACACTCCTGCTCCTCTGACAATCCAAACAGTGCATCTACACCTTTGAATTTTATCTTTGAAGCACTACTCTCTTTCACTGCCATCATCAATCACCTCCTCTACCAGTTTCTTATATGCTTCGGCAACACGTCCTTTGGGATCATGTTTATAAATACTTACTCCCTCAGCACTCGTCTCTGCAGCTCTTATAGAAAACGGAATTGCAGTCTCAAAAATATGGATATATTCTCCATAATTATCATGAAGTAATTCTATAATCTCTTTTGAAAAATTTGTTCTGCGATCCACCATGGTAAGTAAGATTCCGTCAATTTGAAGTTTTCGATTTATCTGCTTCCTGACTTTATATATTGTCTGCATCAACTGTTCGAGACCTTTAACCGGAAGATAATGTGCCATAACCGGGATGATAACCGAATCAGCTGCTGCAAGTGCATTTACAGTGAGCATTCCTAACGATGGCATATTATCAATCAGGATGTAATCATATTCCGGCGAAATTAACTTGATAAACTGTTTTAACACATATTCCCTGCTCATAACATTTACCAGGCTGACTTCTACCCCAGAAAGTTCAATATTTGCCGGAAGAATGTCCAATCCCTCTTCATGGTGAAGAATTCCATAACTTTCTGGTAATTCAAGACCGTTCATCTCACAATGAAGAACTGTTGCTACAGTTATTTCCAATTCATCTGGATTTTGATAACCAAGACTCTCTGTTAAGCTTCCTTGTGGATCGAAATCTATTGCCAGAACTTTATATCCTTTTTTAACGAGTCCAATTCCTAAATTCACACACGAAGTTGACTTTGCGACACCGCCTTTTTGATTGACTATTGCTATAACTTTTGCCATCTCTATTTCCTCCCAATTCGTAATGTATGTTTTGAAACTGCTTTTTCTGCCTTTTCCTGCTTCTCAGCCTGCAATGTTAAATCATGTGTCTTTATCAACAATGCCTCAAATCGTTCTTTTTCTTCTTTCTGTTCGTGTACTGTCAGATTTGTTTCCACATTTGTTTTTTGTGAAACACTCAATTTATTTCTAATATTATATGTGTCATATCTTCTTCTGATGCAATTCGCCTCTACACCAGACAGCGTAACCAGCTCTGACCAGGAAGATACTTTACACCTTCTTGCGATTGTTCCCCATGATGGCGTTTCTGGATTTCTACAAGCATCATATATTTTTGACGTTGCCGGTTGTATTCGTTCAAATTCATTTCTGAATAATTCCAGAAAATCATATTGATCATCAACACATTTTGTTCCATGACGTCCAATCCTTACATATTCGATTTCTCCATAATAATCGTTCAGAAACTCTTTTGCTGTTTTTCCAAAAAGCTTTTCAAAGACCATATGACTTGGCAATTCCTTATGACTGTCACACTCTTTTATTTTCGGCGGGACTCCACCATGCGATTCTGTCCATTCATCCAATGCTTCATATACACTGGCTACATCCCACCTATCCAATGGGGTGGAGGAATATTTTTTTAATGCCTGTATCACTTCCACTACTTCCTCCGTCTGTGGCAGACATTGTAGTAATTCAATTGCTTTTGGTATGGCTTTTCTTCTTGTCATAATTCTTGCCATAAAAAAACCTCCTTTGAATGCTCATCATCTCATTCAAGAAGGTTTCTGTCAGAAACAATTCCGAATTGTTTTCAATATCTTATCTACACTGCTATTTCAACATAAGATATCGAAATGTTTATCTGACAGCACTGATTTTTAATCTAATGCCTTTATCAGAAATCCCTTATTTTAAGGCTATTCCGGTCGTTTCCTTTATCTTACTCTATTGGCACGGCATATGTGGAAAACCGCACATCATAGGAAGTATCAAATTTGTCAATGGCCTTTAAAAGACCGATACATCCAATCTGTATCAAATCCTCCATCTCCACGCCCCGGTTCTGGAACCTTCTGGCAATGCTGTGAACCAGTCCCATATTGTTTTCTGTCAGTATCTCTCTTGCTCTCTTATCTCCCTGGTGCGCGCGCCCGATAAGGGCAAGAATCTCATCCATATAACCTCCTACTCAAAAACCGAATTCTGCCTTCCGATGATTTTTTTCATGGTTACGGATGTGCCCCTGCCCGGACAGGATTCCACCGATACTCGGTCCATAAAGGCCTCCATAAAGGCAAACCCCATACCGGAGCGGTCCTGTTCCGGCTTCGTGGTAAAAAGAGGTTCCATGGCCCTTTTCACATCCTCGATGCCTTTTCCCGTATCCCGGATAATGACTGTCAGTTCTTTATTCTGACAGAAGCACTCAATGCGGATAAGCTCTGTTTCTTTCTCGTATGCATGGACAATACAATTGGTAATGGCCTCAGACACTGCGGTTTTAATATCCGCCACCTCCTCCAAAGTAGGATTCAGTTGAGTGGCAAAGGCCGCCACAGCTATTCTGGCCAGCCCTTCATTGCAGGAACGGCTCTCCACTTCCAGCACCATTTTGTTTTTATGTTCCATTCTTCTCCCCTCCTATCGCATCTTGCGGTTCCATACCGCTTCCTGGCTGATTTCAATGTGTTTATAAATCCCGGAAAGCTGCATAATGCGCCAGATTCTATCGTTGACATGAATGGCGCTTACTGTGCCTCCGCAGCAGCTTAAAAGCCGCTTTCTTCCCATAATCATACCGATTCCCGAACTGTCCATAAAGGTTGTGGCAGAGAAATCAAAGACCAGCTGGCGGACAATCCCCTTTTCCAGCTCCTGATCCAATGTCTCTGTTATCTGCTCTGCAAAATGATGATCCAGTTCTCTGGGCACATAGACAATCAGCCGATTTCCCCGTTTTACCATGTTTTCTTCCATTCTTTCTTCCCCTTTCTGCAATCACTTTCCCTGCTGTGCCAATAGGTCTGTCTTTGTAGTTAAGAAGAAAAGGACGCATACTCTTTCGTATGCGCCCTTTTCTTCAAGGTTTCTCTGTTGTTTTCTATTCTTCGCCGTCCTGAGTTACAGGTTCTCCTGTGCTCTGCCCGGACTGGGCGTCATCATCCCCGGAGTTTCCTGCCGCCTGACCGCCGTTGGCCTGCATATAGTCTGCAGCGTCCTGGGCGGTATCGGTTCCCGGATACTCGTCTATGATTTTCTGATACCATTTGTTGGCATTTTCCGTATCGCCTTTCTTGTCATAAGCCTGAGCCAGGTTAAACATGGTATCGCTATCCTGTTCTCCGATGTTCAAAGCCTTTTCCAGATTGGAAATTGCTGTATCATAATCCCCGGATTCCATAGCAGAAGCCGCTTCATTTTCATAATTAGACTTCACGGTACTGCCGATTTCGCTCATCATACTGTCATACATACTTTTCGCCTCTACGGAAAGCGACTCTGCATTGACACCCTCTATGGCGTTGGCTGCTGTGCTGTAGCTGCCCTCCCGGTAAGCCTGCCATGCTTTTATAAGGTTTTCGTAGCCGGAAGCCTTTGTATTTGCCTGCTCAATCTGGCTTTGCGCTGTGCTGACAGAATCTGTAGAAGCGTCCATCTCTTCCTGCATGCGGTCTAACTCCGCAGACAAAGTTGCCATTTTATCGCTGTATTCCACCACCTTTTTGTTGGCTTCCTGATTGATTTTCTGGGTTTTGGCCGGCACCACCAGAAACCACAGGGCTGCGGCTCCTACCAGGAGTCCCAGAACCAGATTTACCAGAGTATTGGTAATCGACTTTTCCCGGTACTCCGGAGGCTGGATAATGGTATCATTTCCCGAACGGTAAACCACACTTCCATCCTGCTTTTCCACTTCCTTTTCCTTCATCTTAAATCTGGAATCCAGATTGGTTGCACGGCCGGTCTGTTCCTCGATTTCTCTTAAAAACCGCAGGGTGGTGGTATTGGTTTTATCAATGCGGGCTGCAGCTTTTAATCGCTTTCTTGCCTTTTCGTACTCCCCTTCCTTCATGTAAATCAACGCCAGAAGGTGGTACCCCTTAATCAGCTTGGGGTTGTTGGAAAGCACTTTTTTCAGCTGTATCTTCGCCATATCGGGATTGTCATCTCTGCAGTATTCCAGACACTGATTATACTTTTTAATACTGGTGTTAATCATATCCAGACGGTTGGCGTTCTTCTGCAGTTTATCAATATACCCGGAAGCAGGATTTCCCTCAGGCATCATATTTTTGCTGATAACCCACTGGCTTAAAGCTGCCACTACTTCCCCCGTTTCAAAATAAACCAGTCCCAGCAGATTTCTGGCCTGAATATTCAGCTTATTCATTTTCAGACTTCGCTTCAGACAGGTAATGGCTCCTGACAAATCCCGAATCTGGGCTTTTTCCAACCCCTGATTATAATACAGACCGGACAGGGCATAGACCTTTTTCAAGGCCTTCACATTGCACCCGCACTTTGGGCAATAGTCCGAAGCCGTCAGTTGTGCATGACATACAATACAATTCATAATCTTCTCCTATTTATCCGAAGTGCTTTCGTTCTCTTTCAGCATTTCTTTCAGAACATCTATGACGTCTGTCAAATCCTGTTGGTAAATGGCCCCTTCTGCGTCGTCCACATCAAGACAGGGCTGGAATTTCTTCAGTTCTTCCTCATAATTTATCATGTATATTCCTCCTTACATAATCCTTAATCTCCCCCGCCAGATACAGTGAACCTGCCACAAACAACAGGCCGTCTCCCTTCTTTTCATAAGCCAGTTCGAAGGCTTTCCCCGGATTTGGCTCTACAAACACCTGACTGCAGCCGTTTAAGCGGAACAGTTCTGCCAGTTCCTTTGCAGACTGCTTTCTGCTGCCCCAGATTTCCGTAGTTACCACATTGGCAAACTGCAGGCCTTTGCAGACTCTCTTTATCATATCGGGAAATTCCTTGTCCGCCACAGTAGAAAATAACAGAGTAATCGGATACTCCTTCTGGAAATAAGACACGGTTTCCACAAATCTGGCGATACCGTCTTCGTTATGTGCGCCGTCTACAATGACGCCCGGAAGAATGGTCTCCATGCGCCCCTGCCATTTTGCGCCGCCAATGCCTTTTATCAGAGTTTCTTTTTCCAGACCATGCTCCTCTCTCAGCACGCCCATGGTTTCCAGTGCCAGTGCCGCATTCATCATCTGGTATCTGGCAATAAATGGAACGAAAAGCTCTGTTTCGCCATAAACCCCGGAAGCAGACAAAAAGCGAATTCCCTCCGGTGTGTAATTCAGCAGCTTCTGCCGGCTTTCCTTCACCTCATACCAGGGACAGCCCAGTTCTTCCGCTCTGGCTTTTATCACCTCTGCCGCCTCTTTCCGGTTGCCGTCAAAAATGACAGGTACTCCTTTTTTCATAATACCCGCTTTCTCTCCTGCAATTTTCTCAATGGTGTCGCCCAGATATTCCACATGGTCCAGACTGATGGATGTAATCACGCAGGCCATGGGAGAAAGCACGGAATTGGTGGCATCCAGCCTTCCGCCCAGTCCGGTTTCCAGAACAATGTAATCCACATCCTCCTGTTTAAACACAATCATTCCCATCAGAAACAGAAATTCAAAATAGGTGGGGTGATAATCCCCCTCCTCTACCAGACGGTCAGCCAGATTCTTTACTTCCGTAAATGCCTCTGTAAATCTCTGGTCTGAAATCATGACTTCATTAATCTGAAACCGTTCATTGATTTTCACCAGATGAGGGGAGGTAAAAAGGCCGCAGCGAAATCCTCCCTGTTCCAGCATGGAGGACAGAAAAGCACAGACGCTTCCCTTTCCGTTGGTTCCCGCTACATGAATAATTTTTCTATCTTTATCAGGACTGCCCAGAAGGTCCAGACATTTCCTGGTGTGCTCTAATTTATTTTTCGTTGTAAATTTCGGTATATTCTCAATATAAGCCACTGCTTCTTCGTATGTAAACAAGATAGTTCCTCCTGTCTTTTGCCTCTAATGCAAAGTACCACTTCACTGTAATGGAGCGCCATACCCTTCGGTACGGTCACTTACCATTATAATGAAGTGGTGACAATATGCAAGCAAATTATGTCGGTTTGCTAAAAAGTTTTTCGCTTTATTCTTCCTTTTCCGTCTGGCTCTCTTCTGTCACTTCCGTCTCCGGCTCTTCGGTGCGGATGGGTTCCAGGACAGCCTGGTTACTGCCCTCTGCGGGCTCATGATAAATATATTTCTCTGTTCTCGTGAGAACTCTGTGGGTGGAACTGTTGCTTCGGATGGCAATATCCACCGTATCGTTTTCCTTCAGTTCTGTATCCAGAAGCAGCAGCGTATTCTCATCTACAAAGTTGGCTGCCACCAGTTCGCCGTTGACCTCCAAAAAGGCCGACTGGGTCAGGTTTTTACCCTTGATATAATACTGTCCGTCGGAAATTTTCTCTATGCTGTCAAGCTGTGCATCTTCCACACCCAGATGCATTTTCACCCGTTCAAAAGGATTTTTGCCTCCGTAGACATACTTCTCTCCATACAGAATGTCATACTGCAGCATTTCCAAATCCACCTGATAATTCTTAGTATTTCTTCTGGCTTGATGGAAGCGGAATACATTGCCCTCGTGAATGCCTACCCGGTCCATGACCTCTGCGGCCATCTGATAAGCGGCCAGGTTTTTATCTTGCTTCTCCAGCCCCATGTTATCCCAGATAACATACTCGGTCTGGAAAAGGTATTTATTCTTCACATCCGTAACGGTCAGTCCCATGGTGGGCAGATGGTCGCCGTACATAACCAGCACCACATCTTCGTCCAGCTTGGACAGTTCATCGGTCAGTTCTTTTATAAACTGGTCCATTTCATAAATCTGGTTGCAGTAATACTCCCATTTATAATTTTCTGCCTGACTGCTGGCGCCGCTGACCGTAATCTTGGGATTTTCCAACACAGGTTCTTCCGGATAATCCCCATGTCCCTGCACAGAAATGGTATACACGTAATCCGGCCCTTCTGTAGACTCCATGGCCTGCAGGATATACTTGGTCAGGTTATGGTCTCTCACCCAGTCATTGGGATTCGTATCGTCCTGTTCTGACATATACTCCTCAGACGTAAAACTGTCAAAGCCAAGATTGGCAAATACATTTTTTCTTCCGTAGAAGTTCGCCTCATTATTATGAATGGCATGGGTTCCATATCCCAGACTTTTCAGCACGTACGCTGCGCTCTCACAGGTGGTTTCCTTCAAAATACTCTTGTAGGGATATTCTCCTGGTCCGAAATAGCGCATACTCATGCCGGTAATGGATTCAAACTCCGTATTTGCCGTACCGGCTCCTACGGAAGGAACCTTAAAATACCCCGAAGAATATTCCTGCATAAGTTTGCGGAAATTAGGAATAGGATCTTCGGAAATATTCAGATACTCCACCAGTTCCGGGTCAAAAAAGGATTCCAACTGCAAAAACAGAATATTGGGTCTTTTCTCTCCCGTTTCCGGCAGACTTTCCTCGCTTTTCACAATGTTTTCCACAGCTTCTTCTGAATAATCTCTTGGAAGCCCAATCCCTGTATTGAAAACTGTAGTAGCCAGACAGTACGGATATCCATAATCTTCATAAGCAAAGGCGATATTTCCGAAATAATTCGATAACACCCTTTTTTCCAGCGCCAGCTTCGTAGTACCTGCAAAAGCAGCAATTCCCACGGCAATCAGAGGAATATTCAGCTTATAACGCATTTTCCCCTGATATCTGGGTCCTTTGAAAAACAGGATAATGAGCCCGATAACTGCCAGCACTGCCACAATGACCACTACCACGAAAAAGAAAGGGGACAGATATCTGTCCGCAATCTGAAACGCATCGGTAATCAAATGCAAATCCGGCCCCGTAAACGGAGTTACACGGTTGCTCAACAGTACACCGTTAATAATCCCCAGCCCCATCCAGAAGATAAAAAGAATGGTTCTCCAGAATACTCTTCTTCTGAACAGGTACACAATCAGCGTTGTTGTAAAAATTAAAAAGGCATTATAAAGGAACACCAGAGGGCGTTCCTTCATAAAATCCACGGCTTTCCAGAGGGAATGTCTGGAAATTGCCTCGATAAAGAAGTATCCGATGCAGACGGCCAGCATCTGCAGCGGAACGGAAAACATATTAAGATACTCAATACTTAATATCTTTCTGGTTTCTTTCATAGCGTTCTTCTCCTTAATCAGGGCTGAAGCTGTGCAAGTCTTAACTTCACCTGTTCCATCATATTGGTATAACGCTCTAATTTCTCGCGTTCTTCGGCTACCTTGCTTTCCGGTGCCTTACTGATGAAACGTTCATTCTTCAGCATACCATTTACGCGCGCAAGCTCTTTTTCCAGTTTTTCCTCTTCTTTTTTCAGTCTTTCGATTTCCTTCTCAATATCCACCAGTTCGGCAAAAGGCATGTAAATCACAGCTTCTGAGGTCACTGCAGACACCGCGTCGTCTGCAATGCCTGTCTTGTCTGCCTGTACCAGCACTTCGCTGGCATAACCAAGAGAGGCAAAGAAAACTTTTCCGTTTTCAAATACTTCTCTTACCCCTTCATTTTCAGACACTACATAAACTTTTGCTTTCTTGCTTGGCGGTACATTCATGCCTGTGCGGACATTACGGATACTTCTTACCGCCTCTTTCATCATTTCCACAGCTTCTTCGTCTGCTGTGAAATTCCATGCTTCTGTAAATTCCGGCCAGGAAGAAATCATAATGGATTCTTCTTCCGGACACAAAGTGCAGAAAATTTCCTCTGTGATAAACGGCATGTATGGGTGCAGCAGTTTTAATGCATTGGCCAGAACCGTCTTCAAAGTCCACAGAGCCGCGGCTTTTGTGGTGTCTTCTTCGCTGTAAAGACGGGGTTTCACCATTTCAATATACCAGTCACAGAATTCCTCCCAGATGAAGTCGTAAACCTTCTGTACGGCAATACCCAGTTCGTATTTGTCCAGATTCTCTGTCACATCTTTGGCCAGTGTATTGACTTTGGAGAGAATCCACTTGTCTGCGCCGGTCAGTACAGATAAATCAATGTCTGCCGGAATCTCTGCTTTTTCCAGGTTCATCATAATAAATCTGGAGGCATTCCATACCTTATTGGCAAAGTTTCTGCTGGCTTCGACCCTCTCCCAGTAGAAACGCATGTCGTTTCCAGGCGCATTTCCTGTCATCAGAGTCAGACGCAGGGCGTCGGCGCCGTATTTGTCGATGACTTCCAGCGGGTCAATGCCGTTTCCAAGGGATTTGCTCATCTTGCGCCCCTGGGAATCTCTTACCAGACCATGAATCAGCACATGATGGAACGGTGTCTTTCCTGTCTGTTCCAGACCGGAGAATACCATACGGATAACCCAGAAGAAAATAATATCATATCCGGTTACCAGTACGTCTGTCGGATAGAAGTAATCCAGTTCCTCTGTGTTTTCCGGCCAGCCAAGGGTAGAGAAGGGCCACAGTGCAGAGGAGAACCAGGTATCCAGGGTATCCTCGTCCTGATGCAGGTGGGTGCAGCCGCATTTTGGGCATTTTTCCGGCATTTCTCCTGCCACAACAGTCTCCCCGCATTCCTCGCAGTAGTAGGCCGGGATTCTGTGTCCCCACCAGAGCTGACGGGAAATACACCAGTCTCTGATATTTTCCAGCCAGTGCATATAAATCTTGTCAAAACGCTCCGGCACAAATTTCAGATTACCGTCCTGTAAAGTCTGAATAGCCGCTTCGCCCATTTCCTTCATGCGGACAAACCACTGCGGTTTAATCATAGGTTCTACCGTAGTCTTACAGCGGTCATGGGTTCCTACGCTATGGGAATGAGGAACTACTTTCACCAGAAGTCCCAGCTCCTTTAAGTCCTCTACCATGGCCTTTCTGGCTTCGTAGCGGTCCATACCTGCGTATTTGCCGCCCAGTTCATTGATGGTAGCGTCATCGTTCATGATATTGATTTCCGGAAGGTTGTGTCTCTTTCCTACCTCAAAGTCATTGGGGTCATGGGCCGGAGTAATCTTCACACAGCCGGTTCCGAATTCTTTGTCTACATATTCGTCTGCCACAACCGGAATTTCTCTCTCTGTCAGCGGCAGCTTCAGCATTTTGCCTACCAGGTCTTTGTAACGCTCGTCTTCCGGATTTACCGCGACTGCAGTATCTCCTAAAAGGGTTTCCGGACGTGTGGTTGCGATTTCTACGAATTTTCCTTCTTCGCCCACTACCGGATAATTGATGTGCCAGAAAAATCCGTCCTGGTCCTCATGCTCTACCTCTGCGTCAGAAATAGAGGTCTGACATACCGGACACCAGTTGATGATTCTGGAGCCTTTGTAAATATAGCCTTTTTCGTACAGTTTGATGAAAACTTCCTGCACCGCTTTGGAACAGCCCTCGTCCATGGTAAAACGCTCTCTGTCCCAGTCTGCGGAAGCACCCAGTTTCTTCAGCTGGTTGATAATTTTTCCGCCGTACTCTTCTTTCCATTCCCAGGCATGTTTTAAAAATTCTTCTCTTCCGATTTCGTTCTTGTCAATACCCTGCTCTTTCAGCTTCTCGATTACCTTTACCTCAGTGGCAATAGCTGCATGGTCGGTTCCCGGCTGCCAGAGGGCTTCGTATCCCTGCATTCTCTTAAAACGGATGAGAATATCCTGCATGGTTTCATCCAGGGCATGTCCCATGTGCAGCTGTCCCGTAACGTTTGGCGGGGGCATAACAATGGTAAATGGTTTTTTGTCTCTGTTTACCTGGGCATGGAAGTATTTGTTGTCCAGCCATTTCTGGTAAATACGGTCTTCCAGCCCTTTCGGGTCATAAGTTTTTGCAAGTTCTTTGCTCATAGTTCCTCCTCTTTGCGGTTATTGGAGACTGCTTTGGAATTTTCTGCAAACAAAAAGCCCCTCCATAACCATCTTTCAAAAAATAGTTACAAAGGGCGACTGTCATCGCGGTACCACCTTTATTTATCACTCTGAAGTCCCTTAACGCAGACGACGCGTGGAAACCTACCAAACCCTTTTCTCTACTTTTTTCTGTATCAAGCCGATTCTTCAGTTCCCCGGTTCAAAAGCTACCTTCCGTCTCTTCCCTCCCAGACAATCTTTCAGCCGGTGAATTGTCCTCTCTGCCGGTTTCCAAGACGTACTCCTCTTTCTCATCACCTTTTTCTGAAAAATATCATAAGCACAAAGCCCGTCTTTGTCAAGACGGGAAATTCTAAAATCTTTCTAATCTTCCTGCTTTCTTCTTACTTTCCATGTTCAATTTCTGTGCATTGTGTTACAATGAGCGGAGAAAAATAAAATCTATATAAAGTGCTTTTACTTTATATTCAGGAGGTAACCATATGAGCAAAACAAAAAAAATCCTGAAAGCCGTGGGGATTCTGCTTTTATTTGCAGTAATTCTGCTGATTATCGGCATTGTCTGGCTGACCATTCGGGAATACCGTCCAAAAGCCGTGGAAACGCTGACTCCCCCTTCCGGCGTCCGTACGATTTCCAATGAAGATACCTTCCGCGTGATGACCTTTAACACAGGGTACGCAGGACTGGATAAAACCGAAGATTTCTTCATGGACGGCGGTCATGAAGTACAGCCGGACAGTCAGGAACAGGTAGAGGACAACTTAAAGGGCATTGGGGAAATTCTCTCTGCCAATCCTGCAGATGCCTATTTTCTGCAGGAAGTAGACACCGATTCCAAACGCTCTTATCATCTGAATGAAGAAACGTATTACGAAAATATCCTGGACATGGACGGTGTGCTGGCTTACAACTTTAAATGCGATTTTGTTCCCTATCCCCTGCCACCTATCGGAAAGGTAAACAGCGGAATTTTAACGCTTACGGATTTACATACTTCTTCCGCTTCCAGAATCTCTCTGCCGGAATCCTTCTCCTGGCCGGTGAAAACCTGCAATCTGAAACGGTGTATGCTGGAGACCCGTATTCCTTTAAAGGGTACCGAGGCTGAACTGGTTCTGATTAATTTCCACCTGGAAGCCTATGACAGTGGGGAGGGCAAAGCAGCCCAGAGCAAAATGCTGGCAGAAAAACTGGCTCAGGAATACGCTGCGGGAAATTATGTCATTGCAGGAGGCGACTTTAACCAGACGTTTGAAGGCATGGATACCTATCCCATACACAACAGCGAAAGCTGGGTTCCCGGCACTATCGGTCAGGACGACCTTCCGGAACATTTTTCTTTTGCCACCGATGACAGCTATCCTACCTGCCGCCTGTTAAACGCCCCCTATACCGGCTCTTACGAAACTTCTCAGGTGTATGTTCTGGACGGCTTTATTGTGTCTGATAATTTAAACGTTTCTGATGTTTCTGTTGTCAATACGGATTTCGCCTACACAGACCATCAGCCTGTTATGCTGGAAGTGGAGTTCCAATAGGAACTCCACTTCTTTTCGTCTCTCTTTAATTTTTTATGCAAATAATTTCTCTGCCACCTGAATCAGATATTCCGTGTCTTTCACCCCTACTGTTTCATAAGGAGAGTGCATAGCAAGCTGCGGCAAGCCAATATCTACTGCATTCAATGCCACTTTCGTGTTAGAAATATTTCCCAGTGTGGAACCGCCCAAAATATCAGAACGGTTGGTAAAGGTCTGACAGGGAACTTCCGCCTGCTGGCACAAATCCTTAAACATGGCTGCTGAAACGCCGTCTGTGCAGTATTTCTGGTTTGCGCTGTATTTGATAACAATACCTTCGTTTAAGTACGGGCGGTTTACCGGGTCCGCCTTTTCTGTATAATTTGGATGAACTGCATGGGCATTGTCCGCAGATACCATAAAGCTGCCTGCCAGATATCTGAGGTAATCCTCATAATCCCCTCCCAGAGCCCGGTTAACGCGCACCAGCACATCATACAGGAAGGTAGACGCTGCCCCCTGCTTCGTACCGCTTCCTACTTCCTCATTGTCCAGTACACAGTGTACCCCCATATATTCCTGCTTCTCTCCTGCCAGGAATCCCTTTAAGGAAGAAAAGGCACACTGCAAATCATCCAGTCGTCCTATGGAAACATATTCCTCATTTGCTCCCCAGATACTTCCCTTTTCTCTGTTATACAGGAACAAATCATGTCCCAGAATATCCTCTGCTTTTACACCCGCTGCTTCGGCTACCGTCTTCATAAACGTATCCTTTGCCGCAATATCACCGAAAAGAGGCAGTAAATCCTTCTGTGCATTGTACTTGTATCCATCATTCACTTCCCGATTCATATGAATCGCCAGGTTTGGAATCATGAGTAAATCTCTGTCTACGTCTACCAGTCTTGTCACCAGTTTTCCGTTTTCTTTCGCAATAATACGTCCTGCCACAGACAACGGTCTGTCAAACCATGGGGCGCAAATCATACCGCCATACCGCTCCACATTCAGCTTTACATACTTGTTGTCCACAGTCATTTCCGGATTTTCTTTCATTTTAAAGCTGGGAGAATCGCTGTGACTTGCCATAATGCGGAAGCCTTTCATCTCTCCTTCGGGTACAGCCAGGGCAATGAGCGAAGAGTCATTTCTGGTAACAAAATATTTTCCACCCTTTTGTACTGTCCATTTATCCGTTTCCTTTAATTCCACATAGCCTGCCTTTTCCAGTTCTTCCTTCATGACCGCTACTGCATGAAAGCAGGTCGGGCTTTTCTCAATAAACTGAATCAATTCTTTTGCTGTTTCTTTATACATCTTTCTACCTCCTGAAACACAGCAGGGGACTGCTGCCGCAATCCCCCTGTAATTTTTATTTATTTGTACGTTTTGCAATAACCGGCATAATAAAGCCCAGTCCGATAAGTACGAACGGTGTTACAATATTCAGTACCAGCTGGAAGGTATCTTCGGAATAGATACCCAGAATACATGCGATTGCTGTAAAGGCAAAGCACCATACACCAAAGACAATACCGACTGTCTTATTCTTTACAAAGCGGTATTCTGCATGGAATTTGTCTCCCGCTTTCTTCAGAGCAATGTATGCGGCAAATACCCACAGATAACGCAGAGGCATACATACAGAGTTTACTTTTACCAGCCATTTTACCAGTACGTCTACGCTTTCAATACCAAAAGCCGGAACGACAATGAGAATGGATACAATCACGGTAACCATTTTGTGTCCGTTTGTATAAGTACCGTATTTATTCTGTTTGAACAGAGCCTTTGGAATATATCTTTCATCTGCGCTGTCCAGAAGCATACGAAGAGGCGCATCAATAGACAGAATCAAAACTGCAAACTGTCCGATTAAGTTTGTAATGGCATATACCACTACAAAGAAATCGCCTACATGATAATATTCGCCCAGAGTCTGGAATGCATAATAAGCACCGTTTGTCATCAGGTCTTCCGGAATGTTGTTGGAATCGAACATCATGCCCAGGGCAATGGTTCCCAGAACAGCACACACAGTAACCATAATGGCCAGGGTAATCATACCTTTTGAGAAATCCTTAGAAGGATTTTTCATCTTGTTTACATAAGGTGAAATCTTCTCACATCCGCCTACGGCAAATACCAGAATAGACAGGTTTAAGAAGAACTTGCTGTCAAAGGTCGGCATAAAGGTTTTGATGGACCAGTCAATATTTCTGACATCTGCCCCTGTAATAGCCGGTGCTGCAATCATCATCACGATAAACAGCAGAGACATAACAAACATGGTAGAACCTGCTAAAGAAGTAAGTTTCTTCAGTACTCCGATACCTCTTGATGCTACCCATACTGCAAACAGGAACAATACCAGACAGATAACAGCCAGAACTCTGACGTTCATCTGGCTGACTCTGGCATCTCTGAAAATAGCCCAGCTTGCCGCAATAACAGAACCATTCGGCTTCTGTGAAATATAAGGCATATGCACAATCCAGTAAGTCCATCCTGCCAGATAAGCCATTCTCGGTCCGATTGTTTCCAGAATCCATGAGCTGACACCGCCGCCGGCATCTTTAAATGCGCTTCCCATTTCGCCTACCATTAACGCATATGGTACAAAATACACCGCAAAAATAAGTGCCCATGAAACGATTGCTTTTAAGCCGCCGTATTCAGAAAACCCATTTATGACATTTCCGAATCCCCACACAGTGGAAAAGGCCATAAAAGCAAGACTGTACCACATAATCTTCTTTTCACTTTCGTGGTTACTCATCACTTTTTCTCCTTAACTATGATTTTTTTGACGCTTTGTGATTATACTCAAAAAAGCGTCTAATTATAGTCAAATTTTAACTGCCATTCGGCATTTTTCACTTTCTGCTTCTTTCTCACTCCGTATTTTTCGGCATTTTCACGCTTTAACACTTTGCATTTTCAGCTAACGCCATGGCAATTTTTTCCGGTTTTATGGGCATTTCCTGTACGCGGACACCTACGGCATGATACACAGCGTTGGCAATGGCCGGACAAGGGGTGTTGATAACGATTTCTCCGATAGACTTTGCGCCAAAGGGGTGGGATTTCTCATAACTCGGGGCAAAATCCACCCGGATTTTCCGAATATCCGTACGACTGGGAATCTTATACTGCATAAAGGAATTGTTCCGCAGCTGTCCCTTTTCATTATATTGGATATCCTCGTACAAGGCCATACCGATTCCCTGAGCCAGACCACCCTCGGTCTGCACTCTTGCCAGATTTGGATTAATCGGGGTTCCGCAATCCACCACTGCCACATAGTCCAGTAGTTCCACACTTCCGGTTTCCTTATCCACTTCCACTTCTGCCATACCTACCATAAAAGGCGGCGGGGAAATTTTAGAAGAACGGTTCACTGTCACATGGAGAGATTCATTGTTTCCGCAGGTTCCCCTTACGGCAATGTCCTGCAGAGAGACTTCTCTTTCCCCATCCAGTGCATAAACTCTCTTTCCGTCAAAATCCACATCTTTTGCTGCCAATTCCAGCATTTCCGCTCCCAGCCCCTTAATTTTTTCTCTCAACTGTCCGCAGGCATCTGACACAGCCATTCCCGTTACATAAGTGGTTGCAGAAGCATAGGAACCTGAATCATAGGGAGAAATATCCGTATCCACACCAAACACTACAATATTTTCCAGTTCCGTTTCCAACACATCTGCTGCCATCTGGGCCAAAATCGTATCACAGCCGGTTCCCATATCCGTAGCGCCAAGACTCAGCGTATAGGAGCCGTCCTCCCCCAGCTTGATGGTTGCGCCGCCTACATCCACGCCTGCAATGGCAGAACCCTGCATGGCCAGAGCAACCCCTACACCGCGGACTTTTCCATTGCCCATATCCCGGCGGGGATATTTTTCGTCCCATCCCATCATGGCTTTTGCCTTTTCCATACATTGATCCAGCGTACAGCTGGTTACCCATGGACTTCCGTCGTATCCGATAAATTTTCCGCCTTCTTTTGACATATTGATTTCCCGGAAACGCACGGGATCCATATTCATCTGCTCTGCCAGTTCATCCACGGCCGATTCCACAGCAAAGATTCCCTGGGTCGCCCCGTAACCCCGGTAAGCGCCTGCAGACATATGGTTCGTATACACCACGTCATAAGCAAAACGGTATGCTTCTGTATTTCCGTACATGCCAAGAGGCTTGTGCCCGGACAGCCCTACCGTTGTAGGACCGTGCTCTCCATACGCACCGGTATTGGATAACGTATAAATATCAATCGCTTTTAAAATCCCCTGCTCATCAGCGCCCAGACGCACAGACACTTCCATTTCATGACGAGGGGAAGAACAAATCTGGGACTCATATCTGGAAAAAATCATTTTTGCCGGACGTTTTGTTTTCAAGGTTACAAGAGCCGGATACACTTCTGCTACCGAAGTCTGCTTGGCTCCGAAGCCTCCGCCGATTCTGGGCTTAATAACTCTTACATTAGAAGCGCCGATACCCAGGGCACGTCCCAAAATTCTCCGGATATGAAAAGGTACCTGAGTGGAAGCCACCACATTCAGTCTGCCGAAATAATCCAGATACGTATAGGCGCGGAAAGTCTCCATCATGGCCTGCTGATTGGCTTTTGTATGATAGGTTTTCTCCACCACATATTTACATTCTTTTAGCACAGCATCCACATCTCCCAGCGTTTCCACCTTAGATGCACAGAGATTCCTCTTATTGTCCGCCCCCACAGGCACCTTGGATTCCCAGTTTTCTTCCGGGTGCAGCAGCACCGGATTATCTTTCGCCTTATGAAAATCCAGTACGGGCTCCAGAAGTTCATAGCGCACTTTGATGATTTTCATGGCCTTGTCTACTGCTTTTTCTGTTTCACCTGCCACAATGGCCACCGCATCTCCCACAAACCGGATATGACGGTCCAGAATCAGACGGTCATAAGGGCTCAGTTCGGGATAAGTCTGTCCGGCAAAGGTAAATCTCTCCTGAGGCACGTCTTCATAAGTAAGAATACAGGCAATGCCCGGTACTTTTTTTGCCGCCTCCGTGCGGATTTCTTCAATCATGGCATGGGCATGGGGACTTCTTAAAACCTTTACAATCAGACAGTCCTTTGGAGCCAGGTCATCGGTATACACCGGTTGTCCCGTTACCAGAGCCTCTGCGTCTTTCTTTTTCACAGGCTGATTTACATAACTCATTTCTGCGCGCCTCCTTCCTTTTTATACTGCAAAAACTTCAAAATACTTCTGGTCTGTCCCATAAAGCCGGAGCAGCGGCACAGATTTCCTGCCAGATATTCGTGAATCTCTTCCTCAGAAGGGTCTTCCAGTTCTTTCAGCATGGCAAACACATTCATAATAAAACCGGGATTGCAAAAGCCGCACTGTTCTGCGCCCTCCCCTGCAAGAAAATCCCCAAATTCTTTCGCTTCTTCCTGCATGCCTTCCAGCGTTACCACATGCTTTCCTTCTGCTCTTGCTGCCAGCATACTGCAGGAAAGAACCGGCCTTTCTTCCATTAATACCGTACACAGCCCACAGTTTGCCGTCTCACAGCCGCGCTTTACGCTATAGCAGCCTAAACTCCGCAGCACATCTAAAAGCAGCGCATCCGGCTCTGCCTGTATCTGTGTTTTTTCGCCATTCAGCCAGAATTTAATTTCCATTGTCCATACCTCCTGCTGCCAACAGCGCCCGTTTCACCAAAACGCCCACCAGATGGCTTCTGTATTCCTTAGAAGCGCGCATATTGCCTCCTGTTTTCACCCTTTCCTTTGCATACTGTGCAAAAGAAACTGCAGCCTGCTCCTGCGCTTTTAAATCTTTGCTGCAAAAATCTTTTAAAATCCCCTGTTCATCCTGAACCAGTCCGGCTCTTTGGGGACAGGCCCCCACAACTGCCCGTGCTTCCCCGTCTGCAAAAAGTCCCACACAGCAAGTCAGCACCGGGAAATCCGTACTGCTGTTTCGCTGGCTGAGATAAACCGTTTTTATCGGTCTTTTCTTCACAATCACCCGCACCAGAATATCCCTGTCCGGCTTTTTCTTTGCGAAATCTTCCAAAGGCACAATTCCGCCTTTATACAGTTCCACGTAAGAATCCATAGCCAGGAACATGGTCAGCACATCAGAAAATCCATATCTGCCAAAAATGCTGCCCCCCACAGTGGCACAGTTGCGAAACTGCACTCCCACAATATGGCGCAGACTCTTTTTCACGGCTCCCTGTGTGTACCCATCCAGCCCTTTATGGGTTTCCAGGGTTCTCAAAGATGTCATGGCTCCGATACGGAACTCCTCTTCTGTTTCTTCTATCATATCCAGGTCCAGTCCGGACAGGTCAATGGCTGTACTGATATTGCGGTTTCCCATTTTCAGCCAGACCATACCGCCAAGTACGCAGGCGGTTTTCTTCTGATTTAACAGATATGCCTCTTCCAGGTCTTTTACCTTTACATACTCTTTAATCTTTAACATTGGTTTTCCTCTCTGATTTTACATTTAACTCCAGTATAATACAGAGATTTTAGAAGTGGCAAGTATTTTCTCTTTCCTTTTTGCGAAAGTCGTATTAAAATGAATACAGTCTATGTCTGTTTTTTGCAGATACAGAGGAAAAGAAGGAGATTTTGAACATGTCACATACTACTGATTTGGGAAAAGACAGAATTCCCATTCTGGTTCTGAAACTGGCCATTCCCTCCATGATTGCCCAGTTTGTTACGGTTTTGTACAGCATTATTGACCGTATGTTTATCGGAAATATTCCGAAAATCGGGGACGCTGCGCTGGCCGGCGTAGGGGTCTGCGGCCCTATTGTCACTTTACTGACTTCTTTTGGCACGCTCATTGGCCTGGGCGGTTCTATCCTCATGGCCATGCGCATGGGTGCCGGAAGGAAAAAACAGGCGGAGTCCATACTGGCTCACAGCTTCGCCCTGCTGGTGGTTTTTTCTGCGGTGCTGACCGTACTGTTTCTGGTCAGTAAACGGTATTTGCTAAACTGGTTCGGGGCAAGCCCTGCAACCTTTCCCTATGCTGACTCCTACCTGACGATTTATACGGCAGGAACCTTTTTTGCCCTGCTGGCCATCGGGCTGAATTATTTTATTACCTGCCAGGGCTTTCCGGCCATAGGCATGATAACCGTTCTTATCGGAGCCGTTACCAATATCATTCTGGATCCGGTTTTTATCTTCGTTCTGGATATGAAAGTTGCCGGAGCAGCCATTGCCACCGTTATCGCGCAGTTTGCCTCCTGCGCCTTTGCTTTTTGTTTCCTCACAGGGAAGAAAATTCCCATAAAGATTACGCGGCTTCGGAAGAAGACATTTTCTCCCCTGATTGTGAAAAAAATTATTGGTCTGGGAATTTCCCCGTTTCTGATTCTGGCTACGGACAGCGTGATTATCATTGTACTGAATACCGTTCTTCAGAAATACGGCGGCCCTAAAGAGGGCGATATTCTCATTACCTGCGCCACCATTGTCCAAAGCTACATGATGCTGATTACCGGTCCCATGCTGGGAATTTCCAGCGGCACCCAGGCCATTTTAAGCTACAATTACGGAGCCAGAAACATAAAACGTGTAAAGAAAGCGGAAAAATATGTCTTAATTCTCTGCCTGTGCTTTACCACGCTGATGTTCCTGCTTTCCAGAATCGTGCCGGAATACTTTATACGGATTTTCACCAAAGATGCCCTGCAGCTGCAGCTTTGCACTTGGGGAATCGGTGTTTTCACCCTGATGATTATCCCCCTCAGCTTCCAGTACGTCTTTGTGGATGGGTTTACCGCTCTTGGAAGAAGCAAAACAGCCCTGGTACTTTCCCTCTGGCGAAAGGGAGATTACATGCTTTTTACCATTGTACTTCCCATCTTCTTTGGAGCCAAAAGCGCCTTTTATGCCCAGCCTCTTGCAGACGGTATCGGCGCTGTCATGTCCACCATTGCGTTTCTGTTGATTTTTCGGAAACATCTGGAAAAACGGGAAGCACAGCCTTGAGTGTTTCTCTTTTCCTTGCGTCATAATTTTGTTATTTGACTGATATATTATTTTGCTGTATATTATTTTCAAATTCTACCAAACAGGAGGTCTTGTTTATGGCAAAACAGTTCTCAAAAAAATATGCCCTGCTGCTTTTCACCATGGGATTTCTCTTTTTGTCCGCCTGCGGCAAGGATAAAGAGGCCCAGGAGGAAGCGGAGCTGGATGCAGTATCCGCTTCTGTAAGCGGTACATTAACCAGCTTCACGGGCTCTGAACTTTCTCTGAAAACAGATAAGGGAGAAAAACTGACTTTTGACAACTGCTCTGACGCCAGCCTGGAACTGGAAAACGGCATTATTCCCGGCAACAGCGTTACCATTGTCTATGTGGGCGCAGTAACCGACGGGGATGCCAGCAAGGCAAAGGTACGGAAAATTATCTCTACAGATGACAATTCCGGTGTCCTGAACCTGGCTGAAAAGGCAGAGGAAAACCTGACCGGTATCAGCGGCTCTGCTATTACCAGCGAAGACGAAGGACAGGACGAACCGGCAAGCGGCGTATCCGTAGAACAGACCAGCGGCACCGGCACCATTGTCAGCAGTGTAAACGTCCGGGCCGATGCGCAGAGCGGTTCTGAAATTCTGGGACAGTTAGACGGAGGAGCTTCTGTAAGAGTTACGGGTATCTGCGAGAATGGCTGGTATCGGATTATTTATGAAAATCAGACAGGATATGTATGGCAGGATTACATTTCCTATTGATGTTGTATGAACATTTCTAAAACTATAAAAAGGACATGATACGAAATGCATATTCTAATTCTTTATGCATTTCATATCATGTCCTTTGTCCTTTCGTACCTTCTTTATGTTCTTCTTTTAAAGAATTTCGATTCCCGCCTTTTCACAAGCTTTCAATGTCTCTTCATCCCAAAGAGAGGCCTGCACCTCTCCCACATGGGCTTTTTTCAGAAGCAGCATACAAATCCGGGACTGTCCGATACCGCCGCCAATGGTCAGAGGCAGTTTTCCCTCCAGCAGCATTTTGTGGAAAGGAAGATTTCTTCTGTCATCACAGCCTGCTTTGGTAAGCTGCTCATCCAGGGCTTTTTCGTCCACACGAATTCCCATGGAAGAAATCTCCAGCGCACACTGCAGAGGTTCGTGCCAGAAGAGAATATCACAATTTAATTTCCAGTCGTCATAATCCGGCGCTCTTCCGTCATGTTTCTGTCCTGAGGCCAGCACATCTCCAATCTGCATAATGCACACGGTTTTATGCTCTTTTGTATAGGCGTTTTCCCTTTCCTTTGGTGTGAAATCAGGGTATAAATCTTCCAGTTCCTGTGTGGTAATAAAAGAAACTTCTCTGGAAAGCTCTGTGTCCAAATGCTCATACTGGTATTTAATTTCATCCAGGGCATTACAGATGGCACCCACAATACGATTCACTGTATTTTTCAAGTACTCCAGATTCCGGTCTTCTCTGGTAATGATTTTTTCCCAGTCCCACTGGTCTACATAAACAGAATGCAGATTATCCAGTTCTTCATCCCTGCGTACTGCGTTCATGTCGGTGAGAAGTCCCTTACCTACATGAAAATCGTAACGGTACAGCGCCATACGTTTCCATTTCGCCAGAGAATGTACCACCTGTGCATTTACTCCTGCGTCCGGAATATCAAAGGTAACCGGGCGTTCCACGCCATTTAAGTCATCGTTCAGACCAGAAGCCGGGTCTACAAACAGCGGCGCAGTCACCCTCTTTAATTTCAGTGCCATACACAGCTTTTTCTGCATAAGATTTTTAATGGCACCGATTGCTTCCTGCGTTTCGTATCTGGATAAACAGGACTGATAATTTTCCGGTATGATTACTTTTCCCATGTGCTTTCCTCCTGTAAGATTTTACGTTTTTATAGCATTAAAATACTATGCTTAGTTTAATACAAAAATCAGGAGATGTAAATATGGAATTTTTCCATAATTACTTTTCTGTCCCCAGATAGCTGTCCTCCATTTCCGCATCTCCTTCCAGCACCACAAGCCTTTCCAGCACAATCCCCGCTTCCCCCGCGTACACGGTAATACGGTTGAGGCCTTCTTGTAATGAAATTTCCATCTCTGCCACATGCTCCTGGTTCAGCACAGCGCGCTCCCAGGCAGCGCAGTCGTTATCTCCGCCTTTATACCTGCTGTCTGTAAGCACAAGCTTTTGTATCTCGCCGGCATTGCAGGAAATGCCCACCCGCAGCTCTCCTCCGTACATCAGCGGATTAGCCGGAGATGTAAAAAGGCGCAGCCTGCCTTTCCCTGCGCTCCTGCTCCAAAGCTCATAGGTCAGAGAAGGCGCGTGCAAATCTCCATCAAAGGCAGCTGTCACAGGAAATACCTTCATACCGCTTCCATATTTCCCAAAATCCGTCAGCAAACCATATTCAGCGGCTTCGCCCTTATAGTCCCCGGCCTTTTTCTCCGCATAATTTACCGCATCTATGGCAAAAATCCCTTTCCTGCTTATGGCTGTATGCCCAGGCAGAGCAGGCAGTTCCTCTCTTTTCGCCCTTACACACACCGGAACCTTTTCTTCCCCTGCCACCACATAAAAAGTACAAGTCTTTTCCTCGCCAGACAGTTTTTCCCTGTCCACAGTCAGGAGAACACAGTCCTGTAAAGCTGTTTTTCCCTCTTTTTCAGAAAACAAAAGCCAGTCGCAGGTTTCTTTTATTTCCCAGCAGATTTCCCCCTGTCCTCCATTGGCAATCTCCAGTCCCACTTCTTTGCTGTTCTCCTCCAGAAAATCCTCAATAACCAGAGGAGTGGGAAAATACTGATTGGTAAAATGTGCTTCTTCATCCCAGCGGGATACCACCAGTCTGGGTGTCTGGGGCAGGCGCAGGACGTGGCGCACCGGATATCTCCAGTCCTCACTGTTCCAGTTGGTAAACCCGATGTGCAGCGCCATTTCCATACCTGCCCATTTTCCTTCTGCAAATGCGGCCATCTCCTGTGCCAGCGCTTCATCCCGCTCTATGCACTGCTCCATTTTCTCTCCCATCAGATTGGCAATGGCTTTTCCCTGACGCGCATAAAGATGGTTAAATCCTGCATATAAATGCATCTGCAGCAAATTCGCAGAAGCCGCCGCCGGATAGTAAACCATACTGTAATAAGCCTCTTCACAGCGTCTTCCTTTCAGCGCTTCTCTCAGCCTTTCATTGGTTTCCTCTAATTCCTCACACCGTTTCCGCATACGGCTGCCTTCCCGGTAATGTACCGGATGATAGACTTCACTGCTGCAGGATTCCGGACGGCGCAGATGATTCAACCGGATATATTCCTCCACCACATTTTTTATGCTGTTTCGTTCTTCAGGAGAGGTTTCCGGGCCAAACTGCTGCTGAACCCATTTTTCCGTATAAGCCTTAGGGCTTTCCGGATGGGCGCTGCCCCAGGTGTCAAAGTCATAGGCCATTTCCATAAAATAGTTCAGCGGGTATTCCTGAAACTTCAAATCTCCCACATTGACAATCCAGAGTTCCCGGACGCCATATGCATAGGCCTCTGTCATCTGCTCCCAGATTTTTGTAAGAGGCACTGACGCCACCCACTCATAGGAAACCGGACCGCCATGGTAATCCAGATGATAATACATGCCAAAGCCGCCCTTGCGGCTTCTCTCCTCCTCTTTTGGCAGAGCGCGCATATTGCCGAAATTATCTTCGCAGAGCAGCAAAGTAACACCCTCCAATTCTTCAAAGTGTTCCAGTCCTTCTGCCTGGTTGTCCCCGAAATAATAATCTTCCACTTCCTTATACACAGCAAAGAGCTGTGGAATCTCTTCTTCCTCCTGCAGATATTCCCGAATCAGAGTTCTCTGGTCCGTCAGAATGTCCTTCAGCACCCGGATATTGTCCGCCACAGAAGCCTCTCCCATCATCTTGCTGTCTCTTTCTCCTCTCATGCCAATGGTGGGAAATACATGATGTCCCCTGCTGCGCAGAAGCCCGTCTTTCCAGTATTCCAAAAGCCCTTCCCGGTTACTTAGATAACTCCAGTCCCTGCCGTATTTCTCTCCTTTTACCATGTCCCATTCCTCACTGGAACGCATACACGGCTCATGGTGGGACATGCCGATATAAATTCCATAGGAATCTGCCAGTTCCATAGACTGCATTCCCGGCCCGTCCACCAGGAAAGAAGACGTCCACATGGCCGGCCACAGGTAATTTCCCTTCATGCGCAGAAGATATTCAAACACCTTGTCATACATCTCTGCTGTAAAGCCGCCGAAATGCGAAAACGTCCAATTCCCAAAACAGGGCCATTCATCGTTAATAAAAAATCCTCTGTATTTCACAGACGGCTCTTTGGAAATCCGAGGTTGTTCCGGCACTGACAGACACAACTGCTTTTCCTTATTCTGTAATTTCTCTTCGTCTTCTGTACTGCATAAAAATACTTTTTCATAAGAAGGGGCTTTCACATCTCCCCAGTAATGGCAGGGAGACACTCCCAAAATCTCTGACAGATGAAACAGCCCGTATATGGTTCCCAGGCGGTCACTTCCATATATGACCAGACAATTTTCTATGCCCAGAACCGGCCTGTCTGCGAGAAAAAAGCCATATACCTCCCGCTTTCCTCTGACCTTTG
Organism: Blautia sp. HCN-20427; assembly: GCF_037890365.1. NCBI lineage: Bacteria > Bacillati > Bacillota > Clostridia > Lachnospirales > Lachnospiraceae > Blautia > Blautia sp. HCN-20427. Next base: position 31,527 of record NZ_JBBKBX010000014.1, read on the forward strand.
CCAGGGCAGGAAACTGCTTCTCCAGCCATAGGGAAACCTCCCCTTTGTCTGCAGAAAGCGCAAGAATCCCCTGCTCATAGAGCCCTCTCTCCCCTGTAACCAGCGGACAGCAGCCAGCCACCGTTTCCACATCTTTTGCCACCTTCTCTGCAATTCTTACAATTCCCTTCTCCTTTTCAGCCGGAATACAAAAAACCATTTCTTTTTCTCTGGAAAATTCTACCATGCTCCTACATCCTCCCGTATACAGAAAGAGGGCCGCGCATAACCCTCAAGTTCTCCTGATTCTTATGCGGCAGCCCCTTACTCTGCGTATTGCTCTTTCTTAATAACCTAATGTATCTTTTGTTCTTTCAAAGATTTCATTTGCCTGGTCTACATATTTGGTGCTTCCCTTGCTCTCACAATCTGCCACATAAGCATCCCAGTCTTTGTCTAAATCTCTCTTGCCGGAAATGAATTCCAGTGCTGCGGTATTGACATAGTCCATGAGAGACACCTTAATCAGGTTCATCTCTTCTTTCTCCAGCTCATCAGCCAGTACCGGAGGCATCAGTTTTGCATTTTCCTTATTGGCGTCAATTCTTTCGTTCCACTCTTTCTCACCTTCTGAGAATTTGGAATACTGTAAATCCTTGGAACCACCATATGCGAACACACCGCCGCCAAAGCCATAGTCTACGTTTAACTGTTTTTCAGCGCCTGCGTTAATACCGTTAAAGTAAATATCCGGATTCAGGGTAATCGTTCCCTCTGCATCTTTGGTATAAGTTTCTCCTTCTACACCCCACAGACAGAGTGTCTGACCTTCGTCAGAGTACCACAGCCAGTCAATGAAACGCAGCATTTTAATGAATTCTTTTTCGCCCAGTTCTTCCAGCGCATTGGTGGTAATCATAATACCATTCTCAAGACGTCCTGCATAGCTGGATAATTTCATCTGTCCTTCCGGACCTCCCGGTGTTGTCATAAAGTATAAATCAGCGCCGTCTACCTGCATCTTATTCTGAGACTGAATATCTGCAACCTGCTGATAGTTTACTGTCAGCACATAGGATTCGCCTCTGTAGAATTTCGCCTGTGCCTGTGCACTGTCCTGTGTAAAGGTCTCCGGATCTAAAATTCCTTCTTCATACATTTTGTTAAACAGTGTCAGATATTCTTTGTACTCGTCTGTGGTATCTGCAAAGTAAAATTTATTCTTGTCAAAGTCAAATTTCATACCGTCCTTTAATCCCCAGTCACCGCCGTCCTGAGAATTACCGCCGGTTACACCATACACGCTTGCTGCCAGGTTCATGGTACAGCCAAACTGATACTGGTCAGACCATACATAATCGCTGCCTGTATACTCTTTTACTTTCTTTAATGCCTGATAAAAATCTTCCCAGGTCCAGGTAGGCTCTGTAGACATGTCCACACCTGCTGCCTCGAAAACATCCTTACGGATAAGGAAAGAATAGCCGCCTGCTGTGGTCTCCCACATACCCGGAAGTCTGTAATATTTTCCGTCAGAGGCCAGAATCTGTTTCAGGTCATCTTCCAGGCCCCATTCTTCCACACATTTCTGGTAGTTCGGCATATACTGTACCCAGTCACTGATAGCCACAACCTGTCCACTGTCTTCGTATGCCTTGGAATCATAGATTTTGGGTACAATATACGGTGCGTTTCCACTATTTACAGACGCGGATACCTTATCGTTGTAGTCCGTTCTTGCAACCGTAGTCAAGTCAAAGGTTACGTTTGTCTTCTCTTCAATTGCGCTCCAGAGCAGCCAGTCGTCCTGCATTGGATAGTTTTCATGGTCAGAAAACATCATAGAATATGTCACCGGTTCGTCAGAATGGAAGGTTTCTCCCTCTCCGTAGGTGTAGTCCAAATCCTTGTCGGCTTCTTCTGCGGACATTGTAGGGCCATCTTCTCCCTTAGAGCTGCTGTTTCCGCCGCAGCCTGCAAGTGTAGTGCCTGCCATAAGCAGACTCAGTGTCAATGCAATCACTCTTTTTTTCATTTACTCTTTCCTCCTCTTATTTTTCAACGGACTGTCCTGCCCGTTTCATTAACCTTTTACTGCACCGATTGTCATACCCTGTACAAAATATTTCTGTACAAATGGGTAGACACAGATAATCGGAATGGATGTCAGCACCATGGTTGCTGATTTTAAAGTGGCCTGTACACTGCTGGCCTCTGCAGAACTTCCGATTTCCGTATTGTTTGCCCCTTCTACCAGCTGTCTTACCCAAAGAGCAATGGGCCATTTATCTCTGGAATCCAGGTACATCATAGGTGCAAACCATTCGTTCCACATACCCACCATATAGAACAGAGCCATAGTTGCCAGAATCGGTTTGGACAACGGAAGAATAATCTTCACAAAAATACCGTACACGCCCATACCATCAATGGAAGCTGCTTCCTCCAATTCTTCCGGCAGCCCTGCGAAGAAGGACTTCATAACCAGAAGGTTGAAAGTGCTGATAGCGCCCGGAAGAATAATAGCAAGCATACTGTCCTGCAGCCCCAGCCACTGTGTTACCAAAATATAGTTCGGAATAATACCGCCTGTAAAATACATAGTGAATACCACAAACGGTGTAAAAAACTTATTCAGCCGCAGTCTTGGCTTGGAAAGGGGATAAGCCAGCAGCGCGGTACCGATGACGGAAATAATGGTTCCGACTACGGTATAAAGAATGGTGTTTCCGTAATATTTAAAGAAAGAATCATCTTTTAAAAGGTACTTGTAAGTATCCAGTGTAAAATCTACCGGAAAGAAGGTAACCTGGCCTGCGCTTACTGCCGCATCGCTGCTGAAGGACTGTGCAACCAGATATACAAATGGATATAAGGTAATAAACAGTATAAGAATCATAAGAACTGTATTAAATACCTGAAAAACTCTGTAAGATTTTGATGGTTTTATACTATTCATGTTTACACTCCTTTCTACCACAGGGATGTTTCTGTAAGTTTCTTGGACAGGAAGTTGGCTATACTAACCAGTATCAGCCCCAGAAGACCTTCAAACAAACCTACTGCAGACGCATAACTGAAGCTTCCCTGGCTGATACCCATTCGGTATACCAAAGTACCGATGATGTCGGCTCTGCTCTGTGTCATTGGATTGTACAAAAGCAAGATTTTCTGCATATTTCCTGAGGTTACAATGCCTCCGATATCCATAATCAAAAGCGTCATAATGGTTGGCAGGATTCCCGGTATGGTAACGTGAAGAGCCTGCTTGAATTTGTTGGCCCCGTCCATGGAGGCTGCCTCATAAAGTTCGGTATTAATACCGGTCATGGCTGTCAGGTAAAGAATGGTGCCCCAGCCAAGCGCCTGCCATACACCGGAAAGGATATAAATGGCATCGAACCATCCGGGTTCTGACATAAATGCGATTTTGTCTCCGCCTAAAGAAGCAATGAGCTGGTTAATGGGACCGTTAGAAGCCAGAAGTTCTTTCACCATACCGCACAGCACAACAAGAGAAATAAAGTGAGGCAGGTAGGAAACCGTCTGTACCGTCTTTTTCCACCATTTCTTTCTGATTTCATTTAAAAGCAGGGCAAAAATCAGGGTTGCCGGGAAACGTACCAGAAGGTATCCGATACTTAACCGCAGGGTGTTCCAGAAAGCCTGCCAGAAATCCGGGTCTGTGAGAAACTGTTCAAAATAACGGAATCCCACCCAGTAATCACCTAAGATATTGGAACCGCCCCGGTAACGGCGAAAGGCAATGATGTTTCCGATTACAGGTATGTACTTAAAAATTACATAGTAAAGAATGGGAATTACCAGAAAGGAATACAGTTTCCATTCTTTTCTTACATGTCTCAACAGGGAATGTTCCTTGTATTTGACTTTAGGCTGCTTTTTTTCTTTTGTTTTTGTCATATCAGCACCACGTCTCCTTCCTCTTCTCTTAATAAATCGTTCTGTGCTTCTCATCCGGAATCATGCTCTTGCGGTAAAAATAGGAATTAATCTGGTCCCGCCATTCCTTTGCATGCTCTTTCTGATGTGCCAGACGTTTCTGCACTCGCTCAAAAACTTTTGTTTCTATTTTTCCTTCCAGGGAATCCCAGAGGTCTGCCATATAGGCCGCCTCTTCGGCGCCTTCAAAATGTGTGTCGTAAATATGCTGAATCATGGTCTTCCCTGTCTTCAGCTGATAGGTGTACGGAACATAGTGGAAAAACAGCAGAAGTTCTTCCGGACAGGTCTGCACATTTTCATACATGGAAGCATTTGGCTCCCGATACTGCTGTGCGTAACCGGTTCCTTTTTTACCCCGGCAAACTCCCATCCCCAGGTGGTCGGCCCGGTGGTAAGTGCCCCATCGGTCATATTCGTAGCCGTCTACATTGGGACCATAGTGGTAATTGGGGTTTACCATCCAGCCGATTCCCAAAGGAGAGGTATACTTTTCATAAGTCTTCCAGGACATCATCAGCATTTGCAAGATCTTTTCCTGTACTTCCCTGTCATGACCAAAGGTACAGACAATCCATTCTTTCGCTATCTCTTCTGCGGAAAGGGAGGTGTTGAAACACAGTCTGCCGAATCCGAAGAAATTGGCTGCCGCCAAATCATGCCCTGTCCAGTTCTCGTCATTTCCGGTGTTGACCACTGCTGCGATTCCGCAATTGGTGTTTCCCATGGTTTTTCCTGTCACAATGTCTTCCACCGTATCCCTGTCTTCCTGACAGTAAGTACGGAACTTTAACACTTCCTGAAACATGGGAATGAGGTAACAGACATGTCTCTGCTGCCCTGTATACTCCTGTGCAATCTGTACTTCCAGCATTTCATTGGTCTTTTCCATACCTCCGAAAAGCGGGGATACCGGCTCTCTTACCTGGAAATCCATAGGCCCGTTTTTCACCTGCAGGATAACATTTTCCCTAAACTGTCCGTCCAGAGGCCTGAAGTTGTCATATCCTGATCTGGCACGGTCTGTTTTCCGGTCTCTCCAGTCCTGCTGACAGTTGTAAACAAAACACCGCCAAATAATCTTTCCATGATAGGGAGCCACGGCATCAGCCAGCATGTTGGCTCCGTCTGCATGGGTTCTTCCGTAAGTGAAAGGCCCCGGTCTTCCCTCGGAGTCAGCCTTTACCAAAAAGCCGCCCAGGTTGGGAAGTCTGGTATAGAGCTCCTGCATTTTATCGTTCCACCACTGCTGCACCGCTTCCTTACAGGGATCTGCGCTGTCCAGATTTCCCAATTCCATAGGCGCTGCAAAGTTCAGACTCAAAAACAGCTGAATTCCGTAAGTCTCAAAGATTTCGCTCATCTGCTGCAGTTCCTTCTGGTAAACCTCATCAATCAGCCAGGTTGCCCGGTCTTTCACGTTCACATTGTTAATCACCACTCCGTTGATTCCCACAGAAGCTGCCAGTCTGGCATAGTCTCTGGTTCTTTCATTTACCAGAATTTTATTGTCTTCAAAGAAAAACGAGTTTCCCGAATACCCTCTTTCAATGGAACCGTCCATGTTGTCCCAGTGATTCAACATTCGGAGGGGAGCGGAAGGCTTCTCTGTTTTTTCTTCCGCTGAAAACTCTTCTTGGGTCTGCAGCATACGGATACAGGCGAAGCTGCCGTAAAGCAGTCCCTTTTCCCCTTGGGAAGTCACAGTCAGTCTGCCGTCCCGGCACTGTATTTTATACCCCTCTTCTCCCAGAGCATTATCCTGCTCCTTTTTCAGAAGAATTCCTGCTTCCTCTTCCTGTCCGGTGATTCCCATATCCATACCGCAGATTTCTTTCACTGCTCTTTGCAGTTCTGTCACAGCGGCTTCTATGGTCTTTCCCCATGTATCTGCATAAATCTTGCTGCCATTCCAGGGTATTTTCAACGTATGGTTTTCTTTATAAGACAGCCATGCACTTTCATATCCCATCTCTTTTCCTCCTGCTGCTTTTGTTCAACTTTCACGGATTTATTTCATTTTTCCTGTTATGTTGTACACTTTTTTGCTTTTCTAAGATATATTATAGGTGATATTTTTCTCTGGCACTCACCTATTATTGCCAAAATTTATGCAGATATTGCGTGATGTTTTGAGGTACTGCGCAAATATTGTGCAGATTATTTACTTTTCGCCCTGTTTTTTAAAGCAAAACCAGCGGAAATCAAAGCTGCTGCCCGGAAGAAAGACAAAACTGACGGTTTTTGTCCCATATACCGGTTTTAAGACAAACTCCTGTGTTTCCTGTCCTCCTGCAAATTCCAGCATCTGCCGTTCTTCCTTTCCATCACTGATAAACCGCACAATGATGGTATTTTTCTCCAGAGGTGTGGAGCCGCACAGAATCAGTTTTCCTGCCCCTTGGTCTCCGAATTCCAGATTTTCAAATTCTATGGTTACATTATTTCCGATTTTGCAGATAGCCTCCTCCTGTCTTTCAAAACTATCCCCGTAAATCCGGTCGCACTCTGTCACCGGCACCTGCTGCCATGCCCGGTTGTACTTCTTAAACCGGAATCCTTTTATATGAAGCTTCTCTTTTACCACAAAGCAGATTCCCGTAACGCCTTTCAACCGTTTGTTCAGCTTATAGACTGCCTCCTGGTACACATTCCACATCTTTGGCTTCTGATAAATCACATCCGCAATCAGCTCTCCGCCTTCTTCCGGAATCCCCTCATAAATCTGAATTTCATAAGGGTCATCCGTAAGAGCAAAAATAGGAAGGATAATTTCGTCTGAACCGTAAGGGCCAAAATCAATATCCCGAAAGCCTACCTGGCTCTCCCCGTCTCTGGCTGTGGCAACCCCGTGCTCATTGCCGTTTCCGATATCGCCTTTGCTGTAGTTGTAAAGTCCGGCGCTGACAAACTCATAGGGATTGGTAAAAGCCGTTCCCAGTCCGCTTATCATAAACTCCAGCTGAGAAATAATTCGTATCTTATCGGTTCCGCATTTGGACATACAGCGCAGACGGAAGGAGCCGTCACTCTTGGCCCGCACCTTCACTTTCCGTCCATCCGGCTCAATTTCTGCGATTTTCAGCGGAATACCTCCGTCATCCACCACACTCCAGAACACTTCCCGGTCTGTGGCATTTTCCGGGCAGAGATAAGCCTGTACCTCCGTTTCCAGATTTTCTGCATACAAATGCAGACCATTGCTGCTCACCATGCGGATATTGCGCACAGGAATTTCTTCTATAGGAACCGGTTTTTCTTTTGTCAAATCTTCCCCTGCCAGATAAGCCAGAGGACTGATACCTTCTCTGACCTCTGCCTGTACCACAGGTATGGATACCACCGCAGGTTTCAGTCCCGGCGCAGTAACCGTCAGCTTCAATACTCCCGGCTCACATCCTGCCTTGCACACAGCCAGCAGTTTTCCGGAAAACAGACGTCGGCTGTAATCTTTATATCCATCGGTATCCGTGCTGTCGCCATTGTCCGTACCAGCCAGTGCGCCTGCACCTTCCACAGAAATATGCACCCGGTTGTTGGCATTTTCCACAGGATAACCGTTTTTATCTTTTACGGAGATCTCTGCAAACAGCAAATCCTCTCCATTTGCCTTCAGCTCCTCACGGTCGCATTTCACACAGAGCTCTGTGCCTTCTCCAAAAGAATACCGCACTTCCTTTGCAATGATTTTTCCGGTCTCATCACAGGCAATAGCACAGATTTCTCCTTCCTTATAAGGAAGCTGCCAGTGGCCTGTAAGGTCTGTGCCGTGTTCATGGTCAATAGAAAAGGTTCCCTGGGTCTTTCCGTTGAAGAAAACCTCCACAACCGGGGCATTGGAGCATACCCGCAGGTCAATAAACTGCCCTTCGTTGAAATCCCAGTACGGGAAAATATGTACCATGGGGTTTTCCCGGTAATCCGTCCAGCCCGCCTGATAAATATAATAGGCATCTTTTGGAAATCCTGCAGTATCTATCTGACCAAAGTAAGAATTTCTGGTGTGATACGGCGTAGGCTCTCCGATATAATCAAACCCGGTCCACACAAATTGCCCGCAGGAAAATTCGTGGTCTCTTTCTGCCAGCAGGCAGGCTTCCGTAGACTCTGCTCCCCAGCTTGTGGTGGAGTTTCCCAAAGAAGAACACTGCTCATCTTCATCGGCCAGCACAGACTGCTGGTAAGGGAAATGGTAAATTCCACGGCTCTGTACAATGGACCCCGTCTCGCTGCCGTAAAGAATCCAGTCCGGATGTTCTGCATGGTGTTTGTCGTAATATTTTTCTCCATAATTATAGCCTGCAATTTTTACAATATCTGCACACTTCTGCGCATTTTCCCAGGGCATATAATTAGAACCAATGGTAATGGCTGCATTCTTTTTCGGGTCATATTTCTCTACTTCGTCCATCAGTATTCTGGTCCACTCCTGGCCCTTTTCACTGATATGGGTATCATAAATCTCATTTCCGATACTCCAGAGAATCAGACTTGGGTGATTCCGGTCTCTCTTCACCCAGGATTTTATGTCCCGTTCATACCACTGCGGGAAAAAACGGGCGTAATCATAAGGTGTCTTGGAAGATTCCCACATATCAAAGGATTCCGATACGATTAAAATTCCCATCTCATCTGCCATTTCCATAAGGTCAGGAGCGGGCATATTGTGGGAAGTCCGCACTGCATTGACCCCCATGTCCTTTAAAATTTCAAACTTTCTTCTCATGGCCTGGCTGTGGTAAGCTGCTCCCAGACAGCCCAAATCGTGATGTTCACAAACACCCTGCAGTTTCACCTTTCTGCCGTTTAAAAGAAATCCTTTGTCCGGGTTAAACCCAAGGGTACGAAAGCCTACCGTCTGTATCTGGCTGTCCAGGATTTCTTCGTCTCTTTTCAGCCTTACCCGCAGTTCATAGCAGTGGGGATGTGCAATGTCCCAGACAGCCGGGTCTTGTACCGTACACTGAAAGAGAACTTTGCTCTCTTTGTCTGCTTCTGTACTTTTTTCATTTCCCGTGAGCATGCTCCACGCTTCTGTGCCCTTTCGCCGCAGCGCATAGTCCAGCGTAAGATTTCTGCCCACAATTTCCGTCTCGATTTCCACATTCCAGCAGTTGTTTTCCAGAAGTTTTCCACTGAAATAGATACCGTCAGACACAAGATGTTCCCTGCCTCTGGTTTTCAGCCATACATCACGGTAAATCCCTGCCCCGGAGTACCAGCGGCTGTTGGGCGCCTGGAAGTTTGCGGATACCAGAAGTTCATTTTCTCCATTCTGCAGAAATTCTGTAATTTCCACCTCAAACGTGGAATATCCGTATTTCCACTGACAAACTTCTTTTTTGTTTACATAAAGGGTACTGTCCATGTAAATACCGTCAAAGCGCAGAACTACCTGCTCCCCTTCTTTCTTTTCCCAGGAAAACTGCTTTCTGTACCAGCCAGTTCCGTCCTCATACAAGTCCTGTGCCTGATAAATCAGCCAGTCATGGGGAATTCCCACAGGCTGAAAATCCTCTTTGCGTGTTTCCATTTCCTCTAAAGAAGTATGCAGCGGCTGCTTGCTGAACTCCCAGTTATCGTTAAATAATCTCATATGCCTAACGCTCCCTTCTTTCTGTTTCTCTGCAAAACGGCCCTGCCGGCAGTCCCGCCCGGTTGTACAGAAGTTCTTTTCCCGGCGCGGATTTCCATGCATACCGCACTGCTTTTACCGTTTCTGTATCTTGACATTTCAGTATCACCCGGTTTTCGCAAACCAGTCCCGGTACGCTCTGTATGTTTCCTTTTTCATCCATGATTTCAAAAACCTGTTCCAGCGTCTTTCCCTGAGGCTCCAACGCATTCCCGTCTCTGGTATCAAACTGTAGTATCCAATCTCTTTCCTGCTGTTTTATCTCCTCCAGTACAGGGCCTTCCCATACCACATTTTCTTTATAAATCAAGCTCTGCGCCGCCAGAAAGGCTCTTCGGGCCACCCCTTCTTTATTCAATGGGTGCAGGTCATAATCTTCTCCCAAATCCAGATTCACGGTCACCGCCGTGTCACAAAGTTCTCCTGCCCGGCTCTGTGCCTGCCGGATTTTCGGCCAGGCCTCTCCCGGCGCAATATCCACATCACAGTTTGGAAGCTGGATAATGATAAAGGGCAGCTTTTCCTGTTTCCAGTGCGCTCTCCAGTCCCTTATCATGTTTTTTAAAAGTGCTTCATAAGAATCCGGCGCCACGTCATTGGATTCTCCCTGATACCAGACCGCACCTTTTACCGTATAGGGCAGACAGGGGGCCGTCATTCCCTGAAACATGACCGAAGGTATACGGCTGAAGAAAATCAGTTCCTGTCCCGGCTGGGACACCGCCCGAATCTGGCAGTCCCAGGTTCCTTCCAGAGGAATGCGCACTCCCGTCTTTGTCACAAGTTCATAGGCCTTTTCCGGCGTTACCCTGCCATTTCCTTCCCGCACCACAAGGCGGATTGCAATTTCATTTTTTCCCTTTTTCAAAAGTCCTTCGGGAATCTGGTAGCGGCGGGGCGGATAGCGGTAGCCTGTCTCACCTACCATTACTCCGTTGATATAAGTCTTATCGCTTTCTGTCAAAGTCCCCAGACGCAAAAGCCCGGCCTCACCTGCGCCTTCCGCTATCTCAAACTCTCTTTTCAGCCATACCAGACCGGAAAAATGATCCAGTCCCTGGTCTGCGAAAATCCCCGGAACCTGCAGTTTCTGCCAGGGCGCCTCTGCCGTCTTTGTTTCCTGCTCTGCAAGAGCCTCGTGCCACTGCTTCTCCCGCTCGTCCTGTCCTTTCTGATACTGTTCCCGAAAGCCTTTGTCCCGGTAATACGCGGTCTTTGCCAAAAGCTCCGGGTAATCCTGCAGCCCCTCTCTGCTTGTCCAGGCCTCTGCCGGAGTTCCTCCCAGACTGGTATTGATGATTCCTACCGGTATCTTATATTTTTCTTTCACAAATTTTCCGAAAAAGTAGGAAAAGGCAGAAACATCCTGTAATTCTTCTCCCATGCAGGTATGCCAGGCCCCTTCCCGGTGGTCCTCAAGCGGCGCAGTAAACTCTGCGTCTTCCACAGCCTTATAAACGAAAATCCCCGGACATCCTCCTTTTGCAAATTCCTCCGGATAGCGCTCCTGTACCCGGTTCATAGGCAGTTCCATATTGGACTGTCCTGCGCAGACAAACACATCTCCTACATACACCGGTGTCACTTCCTGCATTTCTGTGCCTGCCTGCAGCTTTAATGTAAACGGACCGCCCGGCAGCAGATTTTCCAGGTATGCTTCAAAGCGTCCCTGCGCGTCTGCCAAAGCGCTTCCATTCTTTCCCTGTAACTGAATCTGCACCTCCTGTCCCGGGTCACACCAGCCCCAGACTCTGGTTTTCTCTCCCCGCTGCAGGACACAGCCCTTCTGCAGCAATTTCGGAAGCCTGATTCCATATGTACTCATATATTCCACACTCCTTTAACCTCTTCTTTGTCTTACCTTTTCCCTTTCCGGCATAGTTTTTCCATTTTCTCTATCATATCCTGTTTCTGTCTGATACACCGCTGAAATCTTGCCTCTTTCTGTGCATTTCTTGCTTTTTTCTGCTGAAATATATTTAGTTTTTGTGCAAAACGGCAAAGTAGACGATTATCCTGCCTTATGGTAAAATAAATAACAGACAGAAACAAACGGAGGTAAAAAAATGGCTATTACAGTGAATATTTATTACAGCGGAAAAAATGGAAATGCGAAAAAATTTGCAGAAGAAATGATTGCAAACGGAGTGGTGGATGCTATTTGTGCAGAAGAAGGAAATCTTCGATATGAATATTTTTTTCCCATGAAGGATAAGGAAACCGTGCTTTTAATTGACAGTTGGAAAGACCAGCATGCATTAGATGTTCATCATGGCTCCCCTATGATGACAAAAATTGCAGAACTTCGGGAAAAATACGACTTACATATGAAAGTAGAACGTTATATATCTGAGGAATCCGGTATTCCGGAGGCAGATAAGGCTTTTATAAAAGAGTAATCTTTCGGGAAAGATTACTCTTTAGAAACAAACAGCTTATTTCTGTATTCGCTGGGCGAACATCCTTTCATGGTCTTAAATGTCCGGTTAAAGGCGCTGATAGAGGAAAAGCCTGACTGCATGGCAATGTCCGTCACACTGAGCACAGTGGTATAGAGCAGCTCCTCCGCTTTAGTAATCCGTCTCTCGTTCAGATATTCATAGAACGTCATATCCATACACTGTTTGAAAATTCTGGTGAAATGGAATTTGGAAAACCCACTGACAGACGCCACCTCTTCCAGCGTAATATTTTCCTGATAGTGCTGGTTGATGTAATTACAGGCTCCCATAACAGTCTCCATATACTCCTTATGCTTCGTCGCCTGACCGTCCGACACAATCTCATTTTTCTCATACAGCCCTTCCATAACCACTCTGCCCAAAGTCACAAACATTTCAATCAGCTGGGCATAGATAAGGGATTCCCGAAACGTCTTCTTCTCATCATATTCCGTCACAATCCTGTCCATTCTGCTCCGCACAAATTCATACAGTTTTTCGTCCTTTGCATCATAAGGAATATACACAATGGGAGGCAGCAAAGCCAGCAGGGTCTCCATTTCCTTTACTGAATACAGCAAAGAAGCACTGAACTGCAGGATAATTCTTTTGCCTGTTTCCGGTGCTTTCAGACTGTGGAGTACTCCGGTATTAATAATAATTACATCATTTTCTCTAAGTTCATAATTTTCCTTGCCTGCGCAGACCGTATAACCATTTTCCACAGGCATAATCATCTCAATCCCGGTGTGCCAGTGTTCAGGATAATCCTCATATTCATCATTATGAAACAGCCGGATTCCCAGAGAATCTCCGTAGTTAATGGTTTCATACATTCCGTCTAATATTTCTATCATCGTTTCTTCCACCACCTTTTTCTGCTGCCATGATTGTAACATACTTTCTTATGTTGTACCAACATATTATTGCAAATAGGCTTTTAGTTCCTGTACCTTTGTGCCCGGATAATGAAATCTCACAGATTTACCTATATAAAAAGCAGGATATCTGTTTCCAGATTTCCTGCTCCATACTTTTATACACAAACGGTCCGCCTGTATAACATCATTTACAATAGTCCACATGAAAGCTGTCTTAAATACTGTCTTCCAAATCCGAAATCATAATATCCAGCGCTGTAATGCCGCCTTCTGCTGTATACCAGACAGCCGGATGCTCCAGATACACCAGATGTCCGTTTTTATAAGCGTCGGTTCCCATAATCAGTTCATTTTCCATGATTTCTTTTGCTGTCTGTGCCCCGTCTGCCCCAATAGCGCTGTCCCGGTCCATAACAAAAATGTAGTCCGGATTTTTCTCTACAACGGTTTCAAAGGAAGCCTCATTGCCATGGGTAGAAGTGCTTTCTGTGGCTGTGAGATTGTCAAAGCCCACTTCCACACCAATCATAGAGCATCTTCCGTCATTACCCATCAGGTTAAAGCTGCCGCTTGTCGTCATACCCACCAAAGCTGTTTTTCCCTTTGCTTTTTCAGCCAGCGCCGCAATTCTTTCGTCAAATCCTTCTGTTTTTTTCTGCACTTCATCTTCCAGACCAAACATAGAAGCAATGGTTTCTGCATTCTTTTTCACGCTTTTTACCACACCCAAATCACTGTCGGTAGAAAGATACACTACAGGCGCAATTTCGCTTAAAGCATCATAGGAGGAAGCCAGGCGTCCGCCAATAAAGATAACATCCGGGTCACACTCCATGACCGCTTCCATATCCGCCTCTTTGATTGTTCCCAGATTTGTCACCTTGTCATTATCCACATAATCTGTCAGGTAGTCCAAAGACGTAGTCGCAGAGCCGACTACACGGTCTCCCAGGTCCAGATTGTCCAGAATATCCAGTGACGCCATATCCAGCACAGCAATTCTTTCCGGGTCATACGGCACCTCTAAATCCACCTCTTCCTGATTGGCATTCAGAGATTTAATCGTAATACTTTCAGGTGTCTCTGTTTCTTTTGCCGTTACCCCTGACGTTTCTGCTGCTGTTTCTTTCGTGTCCTTCTGTGTGTCCTCGCTCTGTCCGCAGGCTGTCAGTCCCACAGCCATCACTCCTGCCAGTAATACACCTGCAAATTTTTTCATTCTTTGTCTCCTTTTCTCTGTTATTTCTCGTTGATAGTTAATAATAGATACACAATGGTTTCCCTTCGATTTCCATAATCTCAAAGTCCACCTGATAAATTTCCGAAAGCACCTCTTTTTGAATCACTTCTTTTACGGTTCCGTACTTTGCGATTTTTCCGTTTTTAAAAGCACAGATATAATCGGAATAGAAAGAGGCATAATTAATTTCATGAAGCACCAAAATCACGGTTTTTCCCAGTTCATCACTTAATTTTCGCACCATTTTCATCATGTTGGTAGCATGATAAATATCCAGATTGTTGGTGGGCTCATCTAAAAGCACATACTGGGTATCCTGGGCAATAACCATGGCAATATAGGCTCTCTGCCGCTGTCCGCCGGAAAGTTCGTCCAGAAAACGGTCTTCAAATTCTTTTAATTCCATATAATCGATAGCCTGGTCGATGATTTCCCTGTCCTTCGGGGTAAGTCTTCCGCCTGTATGAGGAAAGCGTCCGAAGGCAACCAGCTCTTTCACCGTCAGTTTCATCTGGATATGGTTGCTCTGTGTGAGAATCGCAAGATGTTTGGACAGTTCCCTGCTTTTCCAGTTCTCCAGACTTTTTTCCTCTAATTCTATCAGCCCTTCATCCTTTGCAATCAGCCGGGAAATCATACTCATAACCGTAGACTTTCCTGCCCCATTAGGTCCAATCAGGGCTGTCACCTTTCCCTTATGAATCTCAAAGGATACGGAATCCACCACGGTTTTCCCGTCATATTCTTTCTTCAGTTCCTGAATTTTCACTGTCTGACACCTCCTCTTCTCAGCAGAAGATACAGGAAATAAATTCCTCCTCCTACTGTAATAAATACGCTGACCGGAACTGCGTATACAAATACCTGTTCCACAATCATCTGCCCGCCTACCAGTACAATCATGCCAAAGAGGGCAGACCCCAGAATCAGCTGGGAATGTCGGTAAGTCCGCATAAGCTGCCGGGATAAATTGGCAATAATCAGTCCCAGGAAGGAAATCGGTCCTACCATAGCTGTGGCTACGGCAATACAAAGGGCTACTCCCAGCAGAAGTTTGCGGATGGCACGGTCATAGTCCACTCCCAGATTAATGGCCTGGTCCCGCCCCAGTGTCAGCACATCCAGAAGCGCCAGTTCCCTGCGAAGCCAGAATATAATCATTCCCAGAAGCACCAGAGAGAACAGAATAATCTCCGAATTTACATTACTGAAGCTGACCACCAACGTTGCCAGAAGGCTGTCGTATTCATTGGGATCCATCACCCGGATAAGCGTGCTCTGAATACTTCCGAAAAAGGATGTCAGCACGGTTCCGATAAGCAGAACATACAGAATGTTGTTCTTGGTTTTCTTAAAAAGATAACTGTAAATCACCGTAGCCGCTATGCCCATCAGTGTCAAATCTACGGCAAAGGAAACATTGGCGTTTACCACCAGAAAGCTTCCTGAGCCTGCCACAAAGACCACAGCCGTATGAATCAGCGTATACAGGGAATTCATACCCAAAAGGCAGGGTGTTACAATGGTATTGTTGATAATGGACTGAAAGACAATAGACGCGCCCCCGATTGCAAAGGCTGTAATCAGCATGACAATCAGCTTGGGAATCCGGATTTTCATGGCGTAGCGAAACAGCCTTTCATTGGAAAAAGAAACATCCACAGTCAGATAGGCTGCTGCCGCCACTGCAACCAACAGCAGCATAAGGAACAGCTTTCTTTTATTTGCTTTATGCACCGCACTGCCCATGTCCAGTCCCTCCTTTTCCCAGCCGAATAGCTTTTCTTCCGTTTTTCAGACGGTATAACAGCAGTAAAATAAACAATATGCTGCCCAGACTTCCCACAATCAGTTCTATAGGAAGTTCGTAAGGCATAATCACCACTCTTCCGATGATGTCGCACACCAGAACAAACAAAGCTCCGAAAAGCGCAGTATCGATTAAAGTCCCCCGAATCTTGTCCCCCTTAAACATGGCTACAATGTTTGGAACAATCAGACCGATATAGGAAATCGAACCTACCACAACCACCACAGACGCCGTAATCATAGCCGCAATGGTAATTCCCATAAAGAGCACAAGATTATAGGGAATTCCCAGGTTTTTAGAAAAATCTCTTCCCAGCCCCACAATGTTAAAATGATTGGCAAAGACAAAAGCCAGAATCACCAGAGGCACGGTCATGTACACAATTTCATACCGTCCTCTGAGCACCATGGAAAAATGCCCTACCAGCCAGGTAGATAACGCCTGGGTCATTTCATACTTGTATGCCAGAAAATTCGTAAGTCCTCCAATGACGTTTCCGAACATAATTCCCACAAGCGGAACCAGAACCACATCTTTAAATTGTATTCGCTGGATAAACCAGACAAAAATCCAGGTTCCCAGAATTGCTGCTGTAAAGGCAAAAAACGCTCTTCCCCACAATGTGGAATTGGGAAGAAACACTAGGGCCAGCAAAATTCCAAACTGCGCAGAGGAAATCGTAGCCCCCGTAGATGGGGATACAAATTTATTCATACACAGCTGCTGCATAATCAACCCTGCGGTGCTCATACCGATTCCGGTACACAAAATCGCCAAAAGCCGCGGTATTCTGGAAATCAGAAATACTTTCCATACTTCCGGTTCTCCTGTAAGCAGAGAGGATAAATCTGTATCAATGACACCGATGAACAAAGATACCACAGCCAGCACTGCCAGAACCGAAAATAAGAGAATCGTTGATAAATGTTTTCTTATCATGACACCTCCCGTTGTTTTCATCCGCGCTTTTGTTAGCTGAGGCTAACCCAGACTCAAAAAAATTTTGCCCGGTTACGCGGTTCGTGGATAACTATACACAATCCGGCCCCTCCGTGCAATACCTTACTTTCTGGTAAGTATCTTCCTGTATCGGTTCTCCGTTTTTGTCGGCATGCCGTTTCGCCAGCTTACAGATGGCACATAAGATTTCTTTTATTTCCATATATTCTTCATTAAGATGATAAAACACAATGGCCGGCTTTTGCTCCTTCACCACCTCTTTATGCAAAATTCCCTCTTCCTCCAGTTCCCGGAGATTGGTATAAAGCACCTTTTCCGAAATTTCCGGTATACACTTTTTCAGAATTCCAAACCGGTTCTCTCCGTGAATAATATGCCACAGAATTCTCATTTTCCACTTCCCGCCTATGATACGGTTAGCAAAAATCAGAGGGCAGACAACTTCCGTTTTTCTATTTGACATGCATGTCTCCTTTCACATTTTTTGCAAAATCACTTCTGCATTTTATAGTATCCCGGGAAATTTTGCAAGGAATTTCTCTTTCCATATATCCACCGGATTTTCCTCTGCTTTTCCCGATATCTGTTTTTTTGTTTGAACTCCCAAACAAAATATGCTATCCTGTTAATAGTATATTTTACGGAAGGAGCAACAACATGGAAATACATGAATCCGCTGAAAACTACCTGGAGACCATTCTGGTTATCGGAAAACGAAAACCTCAGGTGCGTTCCATAGATATTGCCAACGAGCTTTCTTTTTCTAAACCCAGCGTCAGCGTTGCTATGAAAAATCTCCGTGTAAACGGATACATCAACGTGGACCGGGAGGGCTTTATCACACTGACAGAAGCCGGACGCGCTATTGCGGAAAAAATATATGAGCGTCATGAGCTTTTAAGCGCCTGGCTGGTACATCTGGGCGTGGACCCCCAGGTTGCCGCCGAAGACGCCTGCCGTATTGAGCATGTTATCAGCACAGAAAGTTTTCAGGCTATTAAACGGCATACGGAATCCCAGAAAAAATAATACCTGGGAAATTTTAAACACCAAAATCCATGAAAGGCAGTCAGGTAAGGATGCGCACCTGACTGCCTTTCACAATTTTACTTTTTTCTATATCCCTTATTTTTCTGTTTTGAAACTCTTTATGCCAGGCCTTTCGCTTCCAGCCACTCACCCAGGGTATGCTTCTTCGCTCTGATTTTCTTTGTTCTTATCTGGAATTCCAAAATAGTCAGCGCTGTGAACACTACGAAAATCACTGCCAGGAACACTATGGCTCCCTGTATGCTCTCTCCGCCGGAAATCGTGCTTCGGAACGCTTCTACCGTATAGGTAAACGGTACCCAGTCATGGAGATACGGCACAAAGGAACCGGACAGTTCCAACGGATAGGTTCCCACCGAACCAGCCAGCTGAATGACCATAAATACCAACATCAGGAAGCTTCCCACCTTGCCAAAGGTGTTGGTAAAGAAATACATGACAGACATAAAGGCCAGGGATGCCACACATGCTACTGCAAGCGTTTTGCCCATTTCCACAGGCTCAAATCCATCACACACATGGAGCATAAAGACCATAACGATTGCCTGCAAAATGGCAATCAGATAAAGTACAGAGGCCTTGCTTGCCCACCAGGCAGTACCGGAGGTAAGTTTGCCTGAATATTTTGTCAGCGGATACATAAGGCTGAATGCGATGCAGCCAACCCACAAAGCCACAGACATCATATAAGGCGCCATAGCGTGACCGTTGTTTTCCACAGTGGTAATCTGTGTCTCGTGAATATCCACCGGAGCAGCAAACATGTCAACGGTGTCCTCTCCCATTTTGGTATCTTTCACTGTTTCAGCGCCATCTGCCAGGCTCTCTTCCAGAGTCTGACTGCCTTCTTCTATCTGTTTCATGCCATTTCCAAGAGTCTGACTGCCTTCATAAAGAAGATTTGCACCATCACTGATTTGCTTAGCACCGTCTCCCAACTGGCTGCTGCCGCTTAACAAAGTGCTGTTGTTCGCAGTCAGCTGGTCTGTGCCCTGTACCAGGGAAGCAGTGCCGTCCTTTAACTGAGAAGAACCGTCTGCAAGCTGGCTCACACCTCCGGTCAGTGTAGGAACGCTTCCTGCCAGGGTCTGTACGCCATAATCCAAATCCCGGCTTCCCTTCTGCAGCGCAGCCAATCCATCGTCTAAAGCTGCCGCACCGGACTTCAATGCCTCCGTTCCCTGAGTCTTCAACTGCTGTCCTCCTGCTGCCGCCGACTGAATACCTTCCGTCAGTTCACCCGAAGAAGCTGCCAGAGCAGAAGTCCCTGCCTTAACAGCCGAAGTACCCTGGTTTAAGCTTCCGGCTCCTGCTGTCAGCTTGGCAATACCCGGCTGAATCTGCTGGGTTACACCTTCTTTCAGCTGACCCAGACCATAGCTTACACCAGCATTCAACTGAGCCTCTGCTGCATTGGTGCCGTCAATAATCTGCTGCAGTCCTGCTGACATCTCCTGGAGCTGGCTCTGCAAAACGCCTGTTCCTGCTGCATTGGTCTCCGCTGCCCTTCCCAGCGTTTCTCCTGCCTGCGTAAGCGCCGCGCTGCTGTTATTCAGCGCTTCGCCTGCTGCCGCAAGACGGTTTGACGCATCATCCGCTGCCTCTTTATTGCTCTGGGCTGCCGCGATGGCCTCGTTTGCAATAGCAGCCACTGCATCCATATCCTGGGCTTCTACCGCCTGATTCAGAGAATCATACAAATAAGAAACATCTGCAGCGCCTGCCCCGCCGGTATCTGCTGCTGCCTGAGCTGCTGCCGCCGCACCGGCATCTGCGCTGTCTTTTCCTCCTGCAATCTCATGCAGTTCATTCTGAATTCCGGACACATCCGCAGTCTGCACCGTACCTGTAGTCTGACCGCCGCCCATGGCTCCCAGAAATGCGTCCACCTTATCCTTCATGCTCTGTGCGCCTGCACGGATTTGAGCAAGCGCCTGTGTATTGCCTGCCTGAAGCTGGCTGCTGACTGTATCTGTACTCTGCGCCAGTTGTTCCACACCACTTTGCAGGTCCTGCAGTCCTGCCTGCAGGCTTTCCGTACCCGCCTGCACGCTTCCCACGCCCTCATCCAGCTGTGCTGTCTGCGCCGGCAGATTTGCAGTAGCAGCCTGGAGGGTAGAAAGTCCGGCATTTAAGGTTTGCAGATTGTCATCCACCTGCTCTGTACCGCTTTTCAAAGCAGCACTTCCCTGCTTTGCAGTTTCCGCTCCCTGGGCAAGCTGTGTCGTTCCGTCAGAAAGTGCGGCAATACCGCTTGTCAAAGTGGGAAGCTGGCCATTTAACTGGTCCAGGCCGTCTTTTAAGGAAGCGGCGCCGCTGTCCAGCTCTTTTGCCCCGCTGTTTACTGTGCTCACGCCATCTACATAGGTTTTCAGCCCTTCTGTCAGGGTTTTGCTGCCGTCCCGGAACGTCAGGGAACTGTCTGCCAGGGTTTTCAGATTGTCCGTAATGGTCTGATTGCCTTCTGCCAGTTCTATGGCACCATCCTTTAATTTTCCGGAACCATCGGCCGCCTCCTGCATACCGTCTCCCGCTTCCGAAATCTGCTCAAAAACTGCCTCCGTATATGTCTTTGTCACTTCTTCCCGAATACTGCTTTCGATTTTTTCCATGGCTGTTGCACTCATCTTGGAAGCAATATAGTTTGTACCCGGATTGGTGTCATAACTCAATTCCATTTTCTGCGGTTTGTCGTCTGTCAGCGTTGCCGCATTGGCAGAAAAATTCTCTGGAATGGTAATAACCATATAATAAGTACCGTCTTCCAGCCCTTCTCTGGCCGTATCTGCATCTGTAAAATGGAAATCCAGGGAACCGTCTTCCTTTAAATTGTCCACCATCTGTTTTCCTACGTCCAGAGTTTCTCCTTCATAAGTCACCGGCTGGTCTTCATTCACCACCGCCACCGGCAGCTTATCCACGTTACCGTAGGGGTCCCACATAGAGCCCAGAAAAAGCGTTGTGTAAATAGTAGGAATTGCAATAATGGCAAGGACGACTATGAGCATCATCTTATTGCTTAAAAGCTTTTTCCATTCTCGCCTGAGCATTGTTTTATCTCCTTTCTCATTATAGACTCAACATAGTTTAATAGATATTGTGTTGATTATTTTTTCAAGTTGCATTATACTAAAGGAGATAGGAAGTGGCAACCGTTAATAGCCCTATACTTTGTCTATTACTAGACACTTAGTATCTTTGTGTCTATATTTTATATTTTTTTAAGATTCTACAGAAGAAGGGGGATTTACCATGGCAGAGAAAACTGACCGCCGTGTAAGAAAAACAAAAAATCAGCTGAAACTGGGGCTGGCAAAGCTCATGCAGCAAAAAAGCATCAAAGAGATTACTGTAAAAGAACTGGTAAACGAAGTGGATATTAACCGCTCTACCTTTTATCTGCACTATACAGACATCTACGATTTGCTCCATTCCATTGAAGACGAACTGACCATAGAAATCCGGGACGCCATTCACGCCCACCCGGTAAGCCCTTTTACTGAAGACAGCCTGCCCTTTGTAGAAGATATCTTTCGGATTCTGGCTGAAAACAAGGACATCTGCAATGCTCTTTTCGGCACAAACGGAGATATTGCCTTTATCCACAGAATGGAAAATCTGATTTCCGTACACAGCCTTGATGTGCTGAAGACAACTTTCCCGGATAATATCCAAACCCTGAAATATTCCTACGCCTTCTGCCTTACCGGCTGTGTTGGTTTAATCAAAGCCTGGCTCAATTCCGATACTGGTGAATCCCCTCAGGAAATGGCCCGGATTGCTTTCCAACTCATTATGCATACAATCGAAGCCTTCACTTCCCAGACTCCGGCTGAGTAAAGGCTGCTTCAAACATCATGAAAAAACAGAACTGCCGCATGAAGGTCGCCTTTGCCTTTCATGCCACAGTTCTGCTTTTTTATTTTGCTTCTTCTTTTTCTCCGGTCATCTTCGCCGCCAGTTTTTTCTTAATACTGTTCATCCCCTGATAAGTATCTGCCAGACTTTGCTGCGTTTTATTGATTGCATTCACATACTCTGCAATCTTATACTGCACTTCGGAAACTGCATTGTGAACCGCTTCATAATCTGCCTGAGAACCAATCTGGCGCTCTGCTTCCTTCCATTTTTCCCGCAGGGTCTGATTTTCACCCCGCAGACGGAGAATTTCTCTTGCCAGTTTATCCTTTAATAGGCATTTCTCATTATCCGTGCGGACATATTCTTCGTAAGCGCTCTTCCACTTGGCTTCCATCTTGTCCAGGTCTTCCTGCAGCCTCTGATTCTCCCCTTCCAGTCTCTGCAGCTTCCGGCTCTGTTCCTCTGCCAACTGAGAACTGTTGGTCTCCTCCTGCCGTAAAAGCGCCTCCAGTTCCTGGATTCTCGCCTGATAACCTGCGGCCTCCTCTTCCCTCTCTTTTTTCATGCGGAAAATTTCCTCATTTGTATTTTCCACATATTCAATCACATCATCTTTTTTGTAGCCTCCTACAGAGCTACGAAAATTCACTTCCTGTTCCATGTCGTTCTCCCCTTTATCCTTCATTCTCTAAATTATAAATTCTCCCCCTGCATTCCCTGTCCATCACCCGGATTCTTCCTTTGCAGCCATGCATTTCGCAATACTGCATAAAGTTCTGCTTCCGTTGCATAGTAATACGGAATAGACCAGAAAATCCCCACAATTCCGCAAGTGAAAACCGCCAGCAAATCCCATCCGATAAAAGAAAGGTGCAGCACAAAAGCATCAAATTTCTGATTCATCATCAACTGTCTGGAAATCGCAAAGGCGTCTGCCTGGTCAATATCCGGCTGCTCTGCCAGAATGTAGGGAACCATCATATATTCATAGGTCTTGATAATTCCCGGAATGATAAACAGCAGCGTCCAGAGAACAATCTTCAGACCCATGAGAAACATCACCCATACCACATTTCCGTAATGGCCTCCCTGGAAACCAAACAAAACCTTTGACACCGGAGCGTTATAATCCCTGTTTTCTACAAAGAAACGGCAGCCGCCCACCATGAAAACATTCAACACCAGAATTTCCACCAGCAGGGCAATCAAACCGATACTGATTACTACACCCCATTCGATATAATATTGGTCTGTCTGCCTCTTCTGTACTATACTTACAGCCCCTGAAAGCAGCGACAAAATCACACCTGCAAGAACACATGAGCCATAATTTCTCCGAAAGACTTCTTTTGCGCTTGTTTTCAACTGCACCCTGCTCCAATTCGGTCCATATTCCATGCTCGCTCCTCCTTCTCCCATTTTCTCACCTTAAATGCACTTACAAA
This sequence comes from Blautia sp. HCN-20427, assembly GCF_037890365.1. Taxonomy (NCBI): domain Bacteria; kingdom Bacillati; phylum Bacillota; class Clostridia; order Lachnospirales; family Lachnospiraceae; genus Blautia; species Blautia sp. HCN-20427. Next base: position 54,792 of record NZ_JBBKBX010000014.1, read on the forward strand.
TTTGCCTTAATGTCAGAAAATTTCTGCTTTCTACTTTTTTATTATTATAGTACTACAGATTCTATAAAATTTCCACAATATTTGCCTCGAAAAAAAATAAATATTTTTCGAAAAAAGTGTTGACATTTCATTATTCTTCCCTTATAATAATTTTTGTTGCTGAGGAAAACAGTTAACAAATGTGCGTTTAGCTCAGCTGGATAGAGCGTTTGGCTACGGACCAAAAGGTCGGGGGTTCGAATCCTCTAACGCACGTAAAACCTTATGTCTTAGGACATAAGGTTTTTTTGTTATACAGCAGAGTATTCTACCGCGAAAGGAGTTTTTATATGTTTACTTCGTCTCAGTTAAAGCAGCAGCTTTCGTCTATCAACCGAAAAAGCTATCCTGCTTACAAAACCCTGAAGGGTGTTTATGATTTCAGAGATTATCAGCTTTCCATTGACCATGTGCAGGGCGATCCATTCGCTTCCCCTTCCCACATCAGTATCCGCATTCCCCAAAGCCGCGCCGGATTTCCGGACTTCTGCTTTGCCTCTGCAGAAACCCGCACTGCTCTCCAGGATTATCTTCTCCGCAAGTTCGAGGAGCAAATTGCCGGCTATAGCTTTAAAGCCAAAGGCTCGGGAAAAAGCGGTCTGATTTCCACCACCCACTGCGGACAGGAAATCTTAGACCGCACAGCCTGCCAGATTTCCCAAAAAGAACTGGTTGTCCGCTTTACAGTAGGTTTTCCTGCCAATGGAAGAACCATCAACGCCTTTGAACTGGAAAAAATCTTCTTTGAGTTTCTTCCGGTATGTGTACAGAAATCCCTGTATTACAAAAATCTGAACAAAAAAGCCGTAGAAGAAGTAATTTTTCTGGCAGAAGACCAGAGTTTTATCCGCAAGGAACTGACAAAACAGAATCTTGTGGCCTTTGTTGCCAACGGGGCCGTGCTCCCGAGACAAAGCGGCGTTTCTCAGAAACCCATGAAAAACAGCGTTCCCTTTGTCTCCCCCCTCTCTCTGCAGGTAGAAATGCACCTTCCCCATAAGGGAACTCTGGCAGGTATGGGGATTCCCAAAGGTATTACGCTCATTGCCGGAGGCGGATACCACGGGAAATCCACTTTGCTGGACGCCCTGGAAACAGGAGTCTACAATCACATTGCCGGAGATGGCAGAGAGTACGTTATCACTGATGACACAGCTCTGAAACTTCGTTCTGAAGACGGACGGTTTATCAAAGATGTGGACATTTCCCTTTTTATCAACGACCTGCCGAACAAAAAGGACACCCACTGCTTCTCCACCTTAGATGCCAGCGGCAGCACCTCCCAGGCGGCAGGTATTGTGGAAGGCATGGAAGCCGGTACAAAACTGCTGCTTCTGGATGAGGATACCTCTGCCACCAACTTTATGGTACGGGATACCTTTATGCAGCAGGTTATCAGCCGGGAAAAAGAGCCTATTACGCCGTTTCTGGAACGGGCCCGGGATTTATACGGAGAATGCGGTATCTCCACCATTCTGGTGGCCGGAAGTTCCGGGGCTTTCTTCCACATTGCGGATACCATTATCCAGATGGACAGCTACCAGGTTTTGGACATCACCAAAAAAGTCAAAGACCTGTGTGCAGACTATCCTCTTCCTCCTGCTTCCGTCCCGGTCTTTTCCATGCCGGATTTCAAAAGAGTAATGACTGCCCCTGCAGTCAAAAGAGATTCTTATAAAGAGTTGAAGCTGAAAACACATGGAAGGGATTCCTTTTCTATAGGAAAAGAAACGGTAGATTTGCGCTATATCGAGCAGCTTGCAGATTCTGAACAGACTGCTGCACTGGCACAACTGCTGAAATACGCCAGAGAACATCTCATTGACAACAAGAAAACCGTTTCCCAGGTTATCCGCCTTTTGGAGGACAAACTGGAGAAAGAAGGTCTGGCAGGAATTTGCAGCAGTTCCTATACCCCCTGCGGACTGGCCATGCCCAGACGGCAGGAAATCTTCTCCTGCTTTAACCGGTATCGGAGATAACCTTCCAATAGATGAAGCTCACAAAGAAAGCAGGCAAAAAGTGGTGGTTTCAGCACAACCTTTTGCCTGCTCAAAAAATATTTCTGACTCAATTTTCCCTCTTACATTTCTTTAAAATCCCCACGCCCAGCGGATACGGCCCCGTATGTACGCCAATGGTGGCTCCAATCTGTATTTCTTCCCAGGACTCCATTTTGCAGCCGTGTTCCCAAAGGGCTGATTTCAGTTCGTCCTTAAATATCTGGTATTCCTCAACAGCCAGCCCCTCCCCGGTTATCAGATTATAGTCCTCCAGGGAAATTTTGTTGCTTTCCACATAGGCAAGAAATTTTTCTATAATTTTATGCAGAGATTTTTTCCTCCCTCTGCAAAGCTCTGTAGAACCCAGTTCTGCATCACAGAAGTGGAGAATAGGCTTAATATTCAGCATACTTCCCGCCAGACATGCCGCTTTTCCGATTCTGCCGCCATGCTCCAGATATTTCAGGTCTTTTGTCGTAAAAAAGATATGCCCTGTACTACGGATTTCCTTTAATTTCTCTAAGGCCTCGTCCAACTCCGCCTCTGCATTTCTAAGACCCACGGCCTCCTTTACCAAAAGTCCCTGAAGTCCGGTCACAAGCTGGGAATCCAATATCTCAATTCTGGCTTCCGGAAATTCCTCTTCCAACTCTGCTTTTGCATTGATTGCCGCCTGCATAGAACCGCTGAATGTCTGCGTCAGACAAATGCACAGCACAGGAAGTCCCTGCTCTGCAAACGGGCGGAAAACCTCCATATAATCTTGCACAGAAGGCATGGAGGTTTTAGGATAGCAGTCCGGATTATCGGCCATCTTCTGATAAAAATCTGTAATCTTTGCTTCTTTTCCTTCTTTCAAATAATGCTCCCCGTCAAAGGATACATAAAAAGGCACAATTGAGACCTTTTCTTCTTCTGTATAACGCTCCACCAAATCACAGGAGCTGTCGCTGACAATTCCAAATTTCATTTTCTCCAGCCTTTCTTGCTTTCTTCGCAAATTTTTGTTATTCTTTCTATAAGATAATGTTACGATTGTAACACTAAATCTCTTCTAAAACAACATGCAGCCTTTAAACTGTTACAAAAAGGAGTTTTTGTTCATGAAAACCACATCTGCCTCGAAGGAATTTACCAAAAACTGCATTATGGACGCACTGCTCCAGCTTATGCAGACCCAGGATTACAACTCTATCAGCATTACAGACCTGACCAGCCGCGCCGGGGTATCCCGCATGTCCTACTATCGCCATTACAAATGCAAGGACGACATCCTCATGGACTACATGTACCGTATTGTCAAAGAATATGCCGAGGAACTGCAGGGTCCTTCCTTTCTCTCTGATTTTCAAAGTTATGAACATATCCTATACAGCCTCAAATATCTGCAGAAATACAAGGACTATGTCCTCTGTCTGAAAAAAGCCAATCGAGCTGAGATTCTGCTGAAAGGACTGGATTTATACATGATTTCCGTTACCGCCGCCCAGCAAAGCACCTCTTTGGACAAATACCGGCTTTATTACTATTCCGGCGCACTCTATAACCTTTTTATGCATTGGATAGAAGACGGTATGGAAGAAAGGCCGGAAACCATTGCCTCCCTTGTTTATGACCAGGTGAAAAACCACCGCTTTCCTGACAAAAAATCTTAAAAAATACTTGCATTTTCATTGATGTGTGATATAATTTGAAATGGTCAAAGACAATATGACATGGGCGATTTCCCGAGTGGCCAAAGGGGACAGACTGTAAATCTGCTGGCAACGCCTTCGGTGGTTCGAATCCACCATCGCCCATTGTGTTTCAAAAAGACACAAAATGCCGCAGTGGCGGAACAGGCAGACGCACAGGACTTAAAATCCTGCGGGACTTATACTCCCGTACCAGTTCGATTCTGGTCTGCGGCACTTTGATGATGTGCTTCAAAATCCTGTACAAAGTTGTACATCCTGTCATGGAAACGTACTACTGCTTCCCATAAAAATCTTCGTACAATTCATTTCCTTTTTCAATGATTTCACTCATTTTTTCTTCTGAAACACCCAGTTCCTCTCCCAACTTCTTCGCATCCGCAAAATCACTTTCTGTAAATCCGGATGTGCTTCCTACTACTTTATTATCTTTTTTTGTAATGGCCGAAGCAGAAAACTCATGACTGTCTCTCCACATAATTTCCACATAAGTATCTTCAAGTTCCATATCGCAATACAAATTGCTCAGATGAAAGTTCAAAGTAAAATCCAACAGTCCTGGCATAGATTGATTGGGAACACTATACACCACTCCATCCGCATAATTCATAGAATAGTATCCGTCTCTGTTTTTATAGAAGTCATTTTCCTGTAACTGTTCCGCGAAATTCCCCTCCAATTTACTTTTTGTATGGAAATACACGCATGAATAAATCACAAAACTTCCAACCAGCAATGCAAAAGCACTCGCTATTATCGTCAGCGCCTTTGCATATTTTCTGGTACTCTTTACTTCGCTATCAAATGTTTTTACCATAACCAAATCCTCCTTCAATAAAATATCCAAGGAAATGTGAAAACTATCACTAATCTTTACTATGGTTTCCAAATCCGGATAACTTTTTGAATTCTCCCAATTCGAGATGGTCTGCCTTGAGACGTGAAGCATCTCTGCAAAACTTTCCTGGGACAGATGTGCCTCCTTTCTTATTTTTTGAATATTCTTTCCAAGTGTCATGATAGTTCGCCTCCCTTTACGGAAATTCTATTGAAGAAAATGAATCGTGTCTATCAAAGGCCTTTTACATTGCAAAAATTCCTGTGCAAATATTCTTTGCAGCCCCTGATTTCAAAGGTTTTTCGTCCTATTTTCCAATTTTCTACTCCAGCACACACTTCACCAGGATAGCCCCATGTGCCGGCACCTCGAGATGCAGCACACCGGCCCTGCACTCGTGAATTTTTTTCACCGGACTGTACCCAAAGTCTCCGGTTACCATAAGCTGTCGGAATTTCACCGTTCTGGTTCTCGGAATCCCCAACTCCCATACGGTCAGTTCCACCATTTTCGTCTCACTGGTGTTATTCAGCGTAACCACCATTTTTTCCTTTTCTGTAAATCTTCCGTAGCTTAACTGCTGATAATCATTTGCCAGAAACCGCAGGGATCCTGTAATCAATTCCCGGTTTTCCTTGTGAATCTTTATCATTTCTTTGTGATAAGCAATCAGTTCCTTATCCTCCCGGCCCCAGGGATACGTTCTCCTGTTATCCGGGTCTGTAAAGCCGCACAAGCCCGCCTCGTCGCCGTAATAAATGGTGGGTGCTCCCGGCCAGGTCATCTGGATGGCAACTGCTTCCCGGAAAACCGCTTTATTCACGCCTGTTTCCGCCGCCTCACTTCCCAGAGTTCCCACGCGTCCTACTTTAAAGTTAGTTCTGGTCAGAAATCTGGAATGGTCATGATTGGAAAGCTCATTCATAGCGGTCATGAGAGACGGCCCATAGAAGCTGGCCATATGATACTTCATTGCCCCGATAAAGCTGTCACTGTTTCCATACATGCCCTCATTGTATTCGTCGCTGTGCTTCTCCATTCCGGTGAGGAACCAGGTCACCGGCTCCATAAAGGCGTCATAATTCATGACGGTATCCCACTGGTCTCCTTCCAGCCAGGGCCTTGCATCTCCGTAATGCTCTGCCAGAATAATGGCATTGGGATTTGCTTCCTTTACATTTTTTCGGAAATCCCGCCAGAACTGATGATTGTACGCGTCACTGTGTCCCAAATCAGCCGCCACATCCAGACGCCAGCCGTCTGCATTATAAGGCGGGGAAACCCATTTTCTTCCTATATGCATAATGTAATCATACAATTCCTTTGATTCCTCATAATTCAGCTTAGGCAGGGTAGCATGTCCCCACCACCCGTCGTAATCCTGATTATAAGGCCAGCCATTGGGATTGTTGAAGCGGAAAAAGGAGCGGTACGGGCTGTCCGCGGACACATAGGCCCCCTTTTCATACCCCTGCTGGTTTTCGTAAATCCGCTCTCTGTCCAGCCACTTATTAAAGGAACCACAGTGATTGAACACACCGTCTAAAATTACCTTCATTCCTCTTTTATGAATTTCTTCCACCACTTCTGCGAAGAAGGCATTGCTGGCTTCCAGATTATCCTTTCCGGTCACACGGCAGATATAACGGGAAGCATGGGAATTGTCCTTATCCCAGTCTGCCAGCACCTCACCTCCATCATGGACAATTTTCCCATAATGAGGGTCAATGTAGTCATAATCCTGAATGTCATATTTGTGATTGGAGGGGGATACAAACAGCGGGTTGAAATAAATAACCTCCACGCCCAAATCCTGGAGATAGTCCAGTTTATCCATGACCCCCTGCAAATCCCCTCCATAAAAGTCCCTGACGTCCATAGCCTGGGGCGGACGGTTCCAGTCTTCTATCTTCTGTACTTTTTCATTAATATAACAATACTCTCCGGTTACCACATCATTGGACGGGTCGCCGTTACAGAACCGGTCTGTAAAAATCTGATACATGACGGCTCCCTTGGCCCAGTCCGGCGTTTGAAATCCCGGCACAATCCCGAAGGAATAATGCTCATCTATCTCCCTGGTAATCCCTGCCTGGTTATAATAGCAGTGGATTTTTCCGGAAATAATCTCAAAAAAATAACGGATTGATTCATTCTGCAGTTCTACGTCTGTTCCGTAATAATCAAAACCGTCTTTTGTATTTATCAGCTTCATCTGCTGTTTTTTTTCTCCTGATACCAGATAAACGGCATCTACGTTCTTCTCTTTTGTCCGGATACGGATATTCACCGTATCTCCCGGTTCCGGTTCTGCCGGCGTCCGGTAATTTTCCGTTTCATCGCTGAACACGGCACGTTTATGAAAAGCCGAGCGCATATTTGCCACATATTCCTGAATCCTTTTTGTTTCTGCCAGATTATTGTAATCCATACTGAATCCTCTCTATTCTCGCGCAAAGCACAGAAATATTTCCTGATTTGCCGAATTTCTGTCATGCTTTTATTTTATCCCACCCAATCTGCATATACAACTACTTTTTCCCGAAAACATCATCTTTTCACAGCTTTTCCGGATAAAGTAAAAACGCCAATCTTTCGACTGGCGTTTTTGGAGAAGGTATTTCTTCTTATGGGGTGTAGCAAAAACTATATAATGTATTGGGGGGTTTTTACAGTTATTATAATACCATGGAGGCCTGAAAAAGTCTGCACAATCTTCTATTTTTTTGAAAGTTTTTTTTGACCAATTTCAACATAACCGGTTCTTTTCATTTTTTATTTTTCCCAGTATCCTGCACAAAACCCGTCTAAAACAGGGCTTCAAACTCTTCCCTGCCGATTTTTTCCTTCTCGATTAAAAGGTCTGCACACTTATGCAATACATCTTCATGCTCCTGCAGAATCTTCTTTGCCTTTGCATAAGATTCGTCAATAATACGTTTCACTTCACTGTCAATGAGAGAAGCTGTTTCCTCCGCATAATTTCTGGTGTGGGCCAAATCTCTTCCAATGAAAACTTCATCTTCATCACTTCCATAGTGAATCATGCCCACTTTCTCGGACATCCCGTACTGTGTCACCATGGCTCTGGCCATCTGGCTGGCCTGCTTAATGTCCTGTGAAGCCCCGGTTGTGATGTCACCGAAAATCAACTCTTCTGCAATTCGTCCGCCCAGAGATACCACAATATTCTCCAGCATTTTATTTTTGCTGTTAAACATTTCATCTTTTCCCGGCAGCGGCATGGTATAACCGGCAGCTCCCATGCCTGTAGGAATAATGGAAATGGTATGCACCGGCTCCATTTCCGGCAGCACATGGAATAAAATGGCATGACCTGCCTCATGGTAAGCAGTAATCTTCTTTTCTTTCTCGGAAATAACCCGGCTCTTTTTCTCCGCACCGATTCCGGTCTTGATAAAAGCCTGGCGAATATCGTTCTGATTAATAAAATATCTGCCGTCCTTTGCCGTGAGAATCGCTGCCTCATTCATCAGGTTCTCCAAATCCGCACCTGTATAACCGGCTGTGGTTCTCGCCACTTCTTCCAGGTCTACGTCTTCCCCTAAAGGTTTCTTGGCAGCATGCACCTTGAGAATTTCTTCTCTTCCCTTGATATCCGGTCTGCCTACCCCTACCTTACGGTCAAAACGGCCCGGACGCAGAATCGCAGGGTCTAAAATATCCACACGGTTGGTCGCTGACATGACAATAATACCTTCATTGACTCCAAATCCATCCATTTCTACCAAAAGCTGGTTTAAAGTCTGTTCTCTCTCGTCATGTCCGCCTCCCATACCTGTACCTCTTCGTCTGGCCACAGCGTCAATTTCGTCAATAAAAATAATACAGGGAGCATTTTTCTTGGCTTCTTCAAATAAGTCCCGGACTCTGGAAGCGCCCACACCAACGAACATTTCCACAAAGTCAGAACCGGAAATTGAGAAAAACGGTACCCCGGCTTCTCCTGCCACGGCTTTTGCCAGAAGGGTTTTACCGGTTCCCGGAGGGCCCACCAGAAGTACGCCTTTGGGAATTCTGGCTCCTACCTTCACATATTTCTGGGGTTCTTTTAAGAAATCTACGATTTCTTCCAGCTCCTCTTTTTCTTCCTGCAGTCCTGCCACGTCTTTAAAGGTTACCTTCTTATCCTCATCCGTAGACATTCTGGCACGGCTTTTTCCGAAATTCATCATCTTGGCATTGCTTCCGCCTCCGGACATCTGCCGGTTCATCATGCCAAAGAGGAAGAACAGCATCACGCCTGTAAGTCCAAGGGACAAAATAGAAGTCAGAAGAGTATTGTCTCCAGGTACATCTCCCACCTTCACAGAAATATCCTCCCCGGACTTTTCCACCATTTCCTGTATTTCTTTTACATCCAGCGCCGTAAATTCTTTTTCCTCTCCTGTTTTCAGGCGCACCAGTATTTTACCTGTGGGCACCTCTCTGTTGGGCCGTATATAAACCTCTGTCACCTGATTCTTTTCCATCGCCTGGTTTAATTCCTCCAGAGAATAATCATTTCTCTGGGTAAACCGGCTGATAAGGCCTCCACCGATACACAGGAGCAGGGTCAAAAACACCACAGGCATTATCCAGCTTCTTGACTGTCTCTCCACCTTGTTGTTCTCCTTTCTGAAAGCTTACAGTTCTACCACTCCGATGTAAGGCAGGTTTCTGTATTTCTGTGCATAATCCAGTCCATATCCTACCACAAATTCATCCGGGATATTGAAGCACACATAATCCACCTTCACATCTTTTACTCTGCGTTCCGGCTTATCCAGAAGGGTACACAGACGCAGGCTCTTGGGATTTCTCTGTTTGAGAATTTCTATGAGATGGCTAAGCGTACGTCCGGAGTCAATAATGTCCTCCACAATCAGCACATCTTTTCCTTCAATGGTTTCATCCAAATCCTTTACAATGCGGACCACACCGCTGGAACTGGTATCGTCTCCATAGCTGGACACAGACATAAAATCCATGCTTACCGGCACTGTAATTCTCTTGGCCAGTTCACATGTAAAGAATACGCCTCCCTTTAACACACAAATCAGATGTACGCATTTTCCTTCGTAATCTTTGCTGATTTGCTCTCCGATTTCACGGATTTTACGGTCTACTTCCTCTTCGCTTAATAACTGACGAATTTTTTCACTCATCTTCGTTTACTCCTTTTACCTGTACTTTTAATACTTGTTTTGTCTGACTGGTAACTTTATAATATTCGCTTATGCGGTATCCCACAATCCACAGAATATGGGAACCGTCTGCCAGAAGAGTGAGTTCTTCTCTCTTCTCTCTTGGAATCTTACAGTCAATAAAATAGTCCTTCAGCTTTTTTCTTCCCCCCTGCGCATTTACAGTAAGAAAATCACCGGTTTTCCGGTGTCTGATTTCCAGACTACTCCTTATTCTATCATAATCAAACCATTTCGTATATGTTTTTTCCTCAATTTGCCCCTTTTCCCAGGGCAGTATCTGAAATTCCATTTCACAGAGCGTTTTTTCCCTCTCGTTCCCATAAATGATATGAACATCTCCGTAGACCTGACGGGCCAAAAGCCCGCCGGGCAGAGACAGGGAAGTACCGGTGCGCCCCTTGGCCAAATCCAGCACCTCCTGAATATGTGTGGACGTAAGATTCTTTCTTCCCCCCGCAGCCCGGGACAATACTTCCCTCACCACATAAGACTGCATCAATTCTTTTTCCCCGAAAAGTTCTTTGCGGATACCATATCCGTTCTTTTCCGGTTCTACATGGGCTTTATACAGTATGTGCGCCTGGCTTTGCAGATATTCTTCTATCTGCAGCATAGTCCCGGCTGTATGCCCGATATGCTGCACCGCTGCCGGATTCATGCTCTCCAGCACCGGAATCACCTGATGGCGAAGTTTATTTCGGGTATATTCCGTTTCCAAATTGGTACTGTCTGTCATCCAGGTAATCTGCTGTGCTCTTAAAAATTCTTCAATTTCATTTCTGGAAACCTCCAGAAGAGGTCGGATATACCACAGGCTCCCCTGCTCTGTATCCGTGTCCCATACGGGGCGGATTCCCCCAAGCCCCGCTGCACCTGTGCCGCGTATCAGATTGTGAAGCACGGTTTCCGCATTGTCATTTTCATGGTGTGCCAGAGCAATCTGTACCTTTTTTTCTCCGCTCCCCCCTTGCGGCTTCCCGTATTCCCCTGCCAATTTCTCAAATGCTGTTCTTCTGGCCTCTCTTCCCGCTTCTTCTAAGGACAGCTTCTTTTCGGCAGCCATACGGGGTACATCTGCAGCATATACCCGGAAAGGTACCTGGAGTTCTTCGCAGATTTTTTCTGAGAAGTTCTGGTCCCGCAGGGCTTCCCCTCCCCGAATTCCATGATTGACATGCAGGGCACAAAGGGAAAATTCCCGTCTTTTCTGATACTTCTTTAATAAAAACAACAGGCATACCGAATCCGCACCACCGGAAATTCCGACTATGACCTGGCTGCCCGTTTCTATCATGTTGTATTTCTCTATATAGGAAAACACCTTTTCTTCCATGTTCATTTTATTCTTACTTCCTCCATAGTCCTGCCGTAAGAACCGTCATATCGTCTGTAGCTCTGTATTCGCTGTATGTAAGCACCCGTTCCAGAATCCCTCTGCCCAGTTCCTGCGCTGCACTTGCACGAGTCTGGAGAATAATTTCTTTCATCAGTTCCTCCGGTTCTTCCGGCGGCAGCGCATCCAGCACTCCGTCTGTCACCATAATCAGAAAATCCCCCTCATACAGCTTCTTGGCCGAGGATTCAAAGTCTGCCTGCTGCACCAGCCCCAGAGCCAGACTGGTAGAGGAAATGGCTTCTACCCAGTGGTCCCGCTTAATAAATGTGGTTGCCGCTCCTGCTTTGAGAAAATGGCACACACCGGAATACAAATCCACCATGGAAATATCCACAGTAGAAAATCTGCCGTTGCGGCTTTTCAGATTCAGTACTGAATTTACCATTTTTGCCGCCGTCTCTCCGGAAAATCCCGCTTCTACCAACTGCTCCAGAGTATCCACAATACTCTCACTCTCCCGGCACGCCTCAATCCCGGAACCCATACCGTCAGAAAGACACATGAAAAACTGCCCGTTCTCCTCCGTGGCACAGGTATAATTGTCTCCGGAAATGGTTTCTTTTTCCTTGGTTATCTTCACAGCCCCGTAGAGCATTTTGAAATTGACTTCCTCTGCAAATCCCATAATGGCAAAGTCCCTGTTAATGAGGGTTTTCCCCTCCGCCCTGGCAACCATGCGGCTGCCGCACATGCCGGAGAGAACGGCCGCCGCCTCTCCTGATGAAATACAGCCGCCTTTTGTCTTTAATTCCGCATAGTACCGGACTTTTCCGTCCGGCTGGTCCAGTCTCCACACGTTCCGTACCAGAATATGTTTCTTCTTCAGTCTTCTGGCAAATTCTTCCCGAAACTGCACGTCCGCCTCTGCCATATCAAATAGATCTCTGGAAAGGCTCTTCATCAGCTGTGCCATCTCAGAAAGCTGCTCTGCCACAGCCACACGGTTTTCCAGAAGCTTGTTATTCCAGATAAGATTCTGCCTCTCCCGTTCTACCATTCTCTGCAGTTCCTGCACCAGTTTTCCCTGGCTGATACAGACCTCCATCAAATCCGCCTTGGCCTTTCGGAACTCTTCCTCGTCATTTTCTTCCAGGACGCGAATCAGATGATAAACGCTCTGATAGGACTGGACAGAATGTTGAATCCAGCAAGTCTGGTGCAGATGACACCTGCGGCACAGCCCTTCCTGTACCTCTGTCACCATGGCGTCGACCTCTGAACTGGAGAGATAATCTTTCCGGTAAGGCAGACCATAGAAGCTGTCCGCCAGCTTTTGAAAAGAATCTGCATAGCGCTGCATTTTTTCTTTTTGCGGGTGCTGGTCATAAGCCAGAGTTGCCGCACTTTTCTTCATCTCTGAAAAAATAGTTTTTGCCATGTCCCGTAATATAAGCAGTACGCTGATTACGAGCATGGCAATTATCCATTCCTGCATCTCGTTCCCTCCCTGCATAAGCAACCGCTATCCATGGAGTATTATAGATGCTTTTGTTTTCAAACTTTGTCAAAAACCGTCTTCCCGTCCGGAAAACTTTCAGACAAAATCCGTCTTTTGTTTTCTACTTTTCCTCTTCTTTAAATACAATTTCGTTGTCTTTCACAAGACCCAGCTTTTCTCTGGCTACCTCTGCCACATACTCATCCGTGTCCATACGCTCTTTTGTCTCATCAATTTCCTTTGTACGCTCGTTTTCCTCGTCAATCTGGCTCTGCACTTCTTTCATTTCTGTCTTACAGTCCGAAATCTGCTGCTGCAGATTCAGGCTCATGGTCATCATGGCAATAAACAGGACACCGACTACAAAAGTAATACTAAGCATCGCGATTCCGTTCTGGTTCATTCTTTTTTTTCTTTTTTTCATTTTTCCATTTCCTGATTTTCTGCATAACTTTTGCTTCATATAGAGAGATTTTAACTCTATCCCATAAAAATTTCAACCTTTTTCTCCACTTTCTCAAGGGGTTTATAAGAACTCCCAGAAAATGAAAAATCTTTCGGAGCACTTTTGGCAGCCAGGTCACCAGAACGCTTCCGGGACCTGCATGGAAGACAAAGCCGCCAAGGAACACGGCCAGAAGGGCATACGTCCGAATCACACCGTCATTTTCCCTGTAAATCATACCAAAAAGATAAATCCCGGCACAGCACCAGTACAAAATGTCCTCCGCACCGGTCAAAAAGGGGCTGTGGGACACCAGCCTGCGAAAAATACGAAGGAGGTCATAGCCTGCAGCCAGGCAGGCTCCGGCCCAGAAAGCCCGGCAGAAGAAAAGCAGTTCCTCATGCATATAGGCGCTCACGGTTTATCCCAGAAGCCTTTTCAGCATACCTTCTCCGCCCTTCATCTTTGCAGTGCCCTGGCTGTACAGCAGACTGTCCACCCGGCCTGCAAGGTCTACCTCCTGTTTTTCCAAATCCAGCCTTGTCACATGGAGGTCTTCACCTTTCACAGTAAGTACTCCTGCCTCGGTTACCAGACTGATTTCCTTTTCGTCAAAAGAATTCACATCCTTCACCCCTGTGACACTCCCTGTATTTCTGTCTGTAAGCTGGATTTTATGAACTGCTTTTCGCTGTTTTTCTTCCAAAACCGACTTCCCCCATACACTTCTTCCTGAACCATTATATGGGAAAAGCAAGACAGATATACCTGCCCTCTCTTAGAGATATTGAAACAACTCTGCAGCAGCCTCTTTCTTCACTGTTTCCTGTACGTCCAGCACTTCTACCCGGACGTTTTTGCTTCCAAAGCGGATTTCCAGAATATCTCCTGCCTTTACCTGGGCCGACGCCTTGGCAGGTTTGTCGTTAATCAGTACCCTTCCCGCGTCGCAGGCCTCGTTGGCTACGGTTCTGCGCTTAATCAGACGGGATACTTTCAAATATTTGTCAAGTCTCATACTCTCACTCCTTTACCAAGAGCCTTCTTTTCATTTCCTGTACGCAAATGAAAAGAAGCTGTCACATCCTGAAATGCAACAGCTTTCCTTGCCTAAAATAAATAAGTTGCTTATGCGTTTACTAAATCTTTTAAAGCTTTTCCTGCTTTGAACTTTGGAGATTTAGATGCTGCAATTGTCATTGTTTCACCTGTCTGAGGATTTCTTCCTTCTCTTGCTGCTCTTTCAGAAACTTCAAAAGTACCGAATCCAACTAACTGGATTTTTTCACCTTTCTGCATTTCTTCTGATACAACATCAATGAAAGCCTTTAAAGCTGATTCTGCATCTTTTTTAGATAACTGTGATTTTTCTGCCATAGCAGCAACTAATTCTGTTCTGTTCATGAGTATTTCCTCCTAAATAATTTAGCCTTGCAGAAAAAGCCTGCCGTGGCGGCCTATCCTGCTTCTGATAATCTCTTATAGTTACCGCCTATTCGCGCGGTCTACAGATATTTATACCTTGTTTCTACAGGTTTGTCAAGCATATTACCGTGTTCTTCACAGGACATTTACGGTATTTACATCATTTTGTCAATCAGTTCTTTCACTTCGTTTCCAAGTGCTGCGGATTTTGCATCTGCATCCTCTAAAGAAGTGCCTTTGATACCGTAATAAATCTTAATTTTCGGTTCCGTACCGGAAGGACGAACGCAAACCCAGGCATCATCATTTAAGTCATAATACAGCACATTGGAGTTTGGAAGACCGGTTGCCTTCACTTCCTTTGTTTCCATATCCACAATAGTGTCTGCCTTGTAATCTCTTGCGGAAAGCACCTTGTAATCACCAATCTCTGCCGGCGGGTTCTTTCTCAGGTTTTCCAGGATGGTCTGAATCTTTTCCAGTCCTTCGATGCCTTTTAAGGTAATGGACTGAATGTCGTCTTTATAGTAACCGTATTTTTCATACATTTCAATCATGGCGTCCCAAAGAGTCATGTTTTTGGTTTTATAGTAAGCGGCTGCTTCGCACAAAGCCATAGTAGCCACAATAGCGTCTTTATCTCTTGCATGGGTACCGATAAGGCAGCCGTAGCTTTCCTCAAAGCCAAACAGGTAAGTCCCCTCCCCTTTGGTCTCAAAGCCCAGAATCTGCTGTCCGATGTACTTAAATCCGGTCAGTACTTCGATAAATTTCACGCCGTAATGTTTTGCAATGGCAGCGGCCATATTGGTGGTAACAATGGTGGAAATCATTGCGCCGTCAGCCGGAAGTGTGCCGTTTACCGCTTTTCTCTGTCCGATTTCATAATCGGCCAGCAGACAGCCGGACATATTTCCGGTCAGGGTGTGGTATTCCCCTGTCTTGCTGTCTTTTACACGGACACCCAGACGGTCTGCGTCAGGATCGGTTGCCAGTACCAGGTCTGCGTCCACTTCCTTAGCCAGTTTCAGGCCCAGGTCAAAGGCTTCGTCTGCTTCCGGGTTGGGATAGCTGACAGTAGGGAATTCTCCGTCAGGCAGTTCCTGCTCTTTTACCACATAGACATGTTCAAATCCCAGCTCTTTTAACACACGTCTTGCAGGAATATTTCCTGTGCCGTGCAGAGGGCTGTACACAATTTTCAGTTCTTTTGCCATGGCTTTGATAGCGTCCATATGAATCACCTGGCTCTTTAACTCTTCCATGTAAGCATCGTCAATTTCCTGTCCGATGACTACGAAAAGTCCTGCTGCCTTTGCAGCTTCTTCGTCCATGGTTTTCACGGTATTATAATCTGTTACTTTCTGCACTTCTCCCATAATACCGGAGTCATGAGGCGGTGTAATCTGTGCGCCGTCTTCCCAGTATACTTTATAGCCGTTGTATTCCGGCGGGTTATGGCTTGCAGTGATGTTAATACCTGCAATACATCCTAATTTGCGCACAGCAAAAGACAATTCCGGTGTGGGTCTTAACGAATCAAAAATATAAGCTTTCACGCCATTGGCTGCCAGGCAGAGGGCTGCTTCTTTTGCAAACTCCGGTGACATACGGCGGGAATCATGGGCAATGGCAACGCCCTTGGCCTGTCCGCCCACGGCTGCAATATAATTTGCCAGTCCCTGTGTTGTCTTTCTCACCGTGTAAATATTCATACGGTTTGTACCTGCACCAATGACACCGCGCAAACCGGCTGTACCAAACTCCAGATCTTTATAAAAACGTTCTTTAATCTCATTTTCATCCTTTTCAATGGCTTTCAGTTCTGCTTTTGTATTTTCGTCAAAATACGGATTGGCAAGCCACTCTTCATAAAGTTTTTTGTAGTCCATCTCTATTACCTCCCTGTGCAGCTTTCTTTTGCCGCGCAATTCTTTTTGTGGTTATTATACACTATCATAGGTCAAAATTCAAATACTGCACAGGCATTTGTCACATTTACATCCCTGTTTTTTCTGAAAAATTTCGCCATTTGTCGTGTTGTGACGTGATTTTCTTTAATTTTTCCACATTTTTTTCCGAAATCCACGCCTTATTGTGCGTGTAATAATAATTAGCCAATTTCCAGTATTTCTCCGGATAGGAAAAACGAATGGACAGATATTCTCTCTCCTCTTTAGAAAGCGGGCGGATTTCTTCATACGTCTCCAGAAGCTTTTCCCCCAGTTTTCTGTCCCAGTCATATTTTTCCATAATTTTCCTCATAAACTGATATAAGTCTGCTACCTGTACATCGAAGCTCCATTTATCAAAATTCGTCACTGCCGCATGTTCATGGTCTTTTAAAATCCAGACGTTATGCTGATTATATTCCCCGTGGCAGACCGTACCCTCCCCCAAAGCATGCTCACGCAGTTTCTCATATCCGGAGGACTCCAGCCTGTCAAGGGCTGTCTCTCCATGCTGCAGAAAGCACTGGATACTGTCCAGAAACTGCAGTTCAAAATCATTCTTTTTTTTCTTGGCGGACACAAATTTTCTGATTTTGCGAAGTTCCGCATTGTGCCTTCTGTATTCCTGGGACAGGGATTCCCGGACATAATGCTCCTGCACCGGCATTTTCATTACTTTATGTAAACTTGCCAGAGCAGCCGCCCCGGTACAGATGTCCTCTTCACATCTGGTATCACACTCTCTCCCCTCATACCACCGCTTCACAATATACGGCACATTCTCCTTGTCCAAAGACATATAGCCGCCTTCCAGATTGGGCAGAATTTCGTCTGTCAGCACCTGGCTTTTCCCGGAAATATCGGACAAAAGAAGAGCCTGGCATTCCAATTTTCTGGGTGTACCGCCAAACTCTTTTATCAGCACTCTTCCCTGTCCTGTTTCACAGACAAGGGCTCCTCTTGTGCGGTACACGGCATTGGACTCCAGGCCGTATTGCTCTAAGACACTTAATCCACGGTCATACACTCGCTTCTCCCCCTTTTATTCTTGCTTCGCGCTCTTTTCATTCTATGCACGAAACCTGGGGGTTAGAAGCCGTGTTCACAAGGATTCTCTTACCTTTGAGAGCAGATATTCTTTTGTATTTTTCTCCGGGTCTTCCAGAACCAGTTCCAGAAAGGCATTTAAGGTATCTCCTATTTCTTTTCCCGGCTTCATGCCTGCGGCAATCAGGTCTTTTCCGGACACTGCCAACATCTTTACGGAAATGCACTCCTGCTTTCTCTGGATTTCTTCATAGAGCCTGCGGCTCTCTTCCAGTCTTTCCAGCTTTTCCTCTCTGCGGTATTCGCTCTGAGCCAGCACATCCGCCCTGCGGATTTTCAAAAGTACGGGAAACAGCTCTGCATCCATTTTGCTCAAAGCCCGTCTAAGAGACCTTGGCGTACACTCCCATGGACATTCATGCCAGGATACCAGCTCCGTCACCTTTCGAATGGTATCATTGTCGAACCGCAGCCTGCGCAGGATTTTTCTCGCCAGTTCTGCGCTTACTTTGGGATGTCCATGGAAATGGTCAAGACCCTGCTCGTCTGTGGTCCGCATGGCCGGTTTTCCCATATCGTGAAACAGTACAGCCAGCCGCTGCACCTTGTCCGCTTCTGTGTATTCCAGCGCCTTTAAGGTATGTTCCCCTACGCTGTAACAGTGGTGCGGTGTATTCTGAGGGGTTTCCATCATGGCATCAAACTCCGGCAGCACAATTTGGGTGATTCCCAGTTCCCACGCAGTTTTCAGATACTGGGGATGAGCGGAGACCAAAAGCTTCACCAGTTCTGTCTGTATCCGTTCCGCACTGATTTTCTCCAGGGTAGGTGCAAGCGCCTTTGCCCAATATGCAGTATCTTTTTCTATGGCAAATCCAAGCTGTGCAGAAAACCGTACGGCTCTTAAAATCCGCAGGGCGTCTTCTGTAAATCTCTCCCGTGGATTTCCCACACACCGGACAATTTGGCTCTCCAGATCCCGGATTCCGCCAAACACATCCACCAGACCCGTTTCATCATTGTACGCCATAGCGTTGATGGTAAAATCTCTGCGTTTTAAATCCTCTTCCAGATTTCCCGTGAAAATCACTTCCTTGGGGTGGCGGCTGTCTTCATACTCCCCGTCAATCCGGTAAGTGGTAACCTCAAAGCCTTCCTTTTCCATAAGCACGGTTACAGTTCCATGCTGCAGGCCCGTGTCCACGGTTCTTTTGAAAATTTCCTTTACTTCCATAGGCTTTGCAGAAGTGGTAATATCCCAATCTGCGGGAGAACGGTCAAGGAGGCTGTCACGAACACAGCCTCCTACCGCATAAGCATCATATCCCTGTTCCTGCAAAGTCCTGATAATCCTCTGTACCTTTTTCGGAACTTCAAGCTTCATAATTAATATGCACGCCCCCAGTAAACCATTTTTTTGGCCGGTTTTCCGCAGACAACACACTTATCAGACAGATTTTCCTGCTCAAAAGGAATACATCTGGAGGTTGCCTGTACGTCTTCTTTAATCTTATCCTCACATTCTCTGCAGCCGCACCACATCGCTTTCACAAAGCCCGGTTTTTCTTCCACGGTCTTCTGAAAGCTTTCGTAATCGGTCGCTTCATAAGTGTGCGCTTCTCTGTGTGTTCTGGCTCTCTCCAGCATGTCCTTCTGCATGGTATCCAGAATCTGCTGTACGCTTTCTGCCAGATTATCAAGGGAAACCGTAATCTTTTCTCTGGTATCTCTTCTTACTACAACGGCCTGATTGGCTTCCATATCTTTAGGACCACATTCGATACGAACCGGAATACCTCTCATTTCCTGCTCTGCGAACTTGAATCCCGGACTCTTGTCTGTCACGTCTGTCTTCACGCGGATACCTGCTGCCTTTAACTGTGTCTCCAGCTTCCGGGCATTTTCCAGCACGCCTTCTTTTCTCTGCTGAATCGGAATGATAACTGCCTGCACGGGAGCAATTCTCGGCGGCAGTACCAGACCGCTGTTGTCCCCGTGTACCATGATAATTGCGCCAATCATACGGGTTGTCATACCCCAGGAAGTCTGGTGTACATACTGCAGTTTATTTTCCTTATCTGTATACTGAATACCGAAAGCCTTTGCAAAGCCGTCGCCGAAATTGTGGCTGGTACCGGACTGCAGCGCCTTTCCGTCATGCATAAGGGATTCAATGGTATAAGTAGCCTCTGCACCTGCAAATTTCTCTTTGTCTGTTTTCTTTCCCTTGATAACCGGAATCGCCAGCACTTCTTCGCAGAAATCTGCATAAATGTTCAGCATCTGTATCGTTCTTGCCTCTGCCTCTTCTGCAGTTGCATGTGCGGTATGTCCTTCCTGCCACAGAAATTCTCTGGAACGAAGGAACGGTCTTGTGGTTTTTTCCCAGCGCACAACCGAACACCACTGGTTATACACCTTTGGCAAATCTCTGTGGGATTGAATTTCTTTTGCATAGAAATCGCAGAACAGAGTTTCTGAAGTAGGACGCACACAAAGTCTTTCCTGCAATGGTTCCAGACCTCCGTGTGTTACCCATGCCACTTCCGGCGCAAAACCTTCTACATGGTCTTTTTCCTTCTGTAAGAGACTTTCCGGAATAAACATAGGCAGATATACGTTCTCCACCCCTGTTTCCTTAAATCTTCTGTCCAGTTCGTGCTGAATGTTTTCCCAGATTGCGTAGCCTGCCGGTTTGATAACCATACAGCCTTTTACACTGGTGTAATCAATCAAGTCCGCTTTCTTTACTACGTCTGTGTACCATTGCGCAAAATCTTCTTCCATAGAGGTAATGGCCTCTACCAGCTTTTTGTTGTTTGCCATAACATTTCTCCTTTTTTCTTATTTGCTTCTTTGTAAGTGTGTCTCCGGCGCAGCGTGTGCTTTCTTAAATAAAAATAAAAAAAGACACGCTCAGCCCTGTTATCAGGGACCGATATGTCTTCGTCTCGGCGGTACCACCCTTCTTAGCCGTCCTGTCTTTCTCTTCTATATCTAAAATCCGGACTGCTCACTTCCTTTGCTCTTTTAACGCCAAAGCCCGCGTTCTGCTTTTCGCAGACAGCTCCAAGGCAGGTTCTGTATACTTCCCACAAAAGCCTTTCACCGGACGGCTTTCTCTCTTTGGAGTTCCGTGTACATACTATTCCTCTTCTTCGCCTCTTTGATATTTTATCCAATTCAAGGGCAGAGGTGTTTCTGAATCTATATGAAAAACCTTCTGCTATTTTGAATTTTATTGGAATTTGAAGCGTTTGTCAAGAGGCGGCACATATTTGTTGACAAATCTTTGAAAACCCGTTATACTGTAAACTACCGTGCAGCCGGGGAGATAGCGGTGCCCTGTACCTGCAATCCGCTACAGCAGGGGTGTTGCCAAACCGAGGGATTTCTTCTTGTGAAGCTGCCCTCTATAAGTGGCGTTGACGTTTGGGTCTTACGCAACAGGAATCTGTGAACCGTGTCAGGGCAGGAATGCAGCAGCACTAAGCAGAAGCTCTTGTGTGCCGTGAGGGTGCCTGGGCCGAGTTAACTGTAGAGGTAACGTTCATGAGAGAATTTCGAAGGGCGGCGCACGGTGAAAAAATTTGAATTACGTTCTGATAACACATTTCCAGTGGCAGATAATCCTGCTTATATTTCCACTTTCTATTGCATAAACTGAAAAAAAGAGGTTCTTTTGGTCTATGAATCACTGGATACTCCAACTCATGGGTACATATGGCTATGTGGGAATTGCGTTTCTGATTATGATAGAAAATATCTTTCCCCCCATTCCATCTGAAGCCATCCTCACCTTCGCCGGATTTCTCACCACTTACACCACTCTGCACATACCGGGCGCTATACTTTCCGCGACTTTTGGCAGTCTGCTGGGAGCTATTTTTCTGTACGCGCTTGGAAAACTGCTTTCCCCTTCCAAAATGGATTCCCTGATTTCCGGACCCGTGGGAAAAGCTCTTCGTTTGAAAAAAGAAGACATTCAAAAAGCCATGGCCTGGTTCGACAGCAAAGGAAACTATACGGTCTTCCTCTGCCGCTTCATTCCCATTGTCAGAAGCCTGATTTCCATTCCCGCAGGTATGGCAAATATGAATTTTCCACGTTTTCTGTGGCTCACTGTCTGGGGCAGTCTGCTGTGGAATACCATTCTCATTTCCCTGGGAGCCTGGGCCGGCGCTTCCTGGCAAAAAGCAGCCCGGTATTTTGGAAATTATACCAGGGCTGCCAAAATCGTTCTCCTTATTTTCCTGTTTACAGGTCTGTTGCTCTTTCTCCGAAGACAATGGGCAAAAAAACCTTCCGACTAACGCTGTCTTCCCAAGGCTTCCTTCACCTGCCGGATATATTCCGGAGTTGTTCCACAGCACCCGCCTACAATATTCGCACCGATTTCTGTCATGCGCTTCATATGTCCGGCAAACTCCTCTGCTCCCATGGAGTATACCGGACAGCCGTTTTCATCTATCACCGGCATACCGGCATTGGGTTTCACAATCAATGGAATCTGCACTCTTTTTCTCATATTTTCTACCACGGAAAACAACTGATCCGGTCCGGTAGAACAGTTGATTCCCACAGCAGCGGCTCCCATTTCCTCCAAGGTCTCCACTGCTTCATAAATATTTCCGCCGAAAAACAGACTGCCGTCCGATTCCACGGTCAGCGTGCACATAACCGGAAGTTCCCCTGCCGCTGCATCCAGCACAGCCATAGGCTCTGTCACTCCCAGCATGGTTTCTGCCACCAGCAGGTCTGCTCCTGCTTCCATCAGCGCCTCGATCTGCTCCCTGTATGCGCCCAGGAGTTCTTCATAAGGCAGTTCCTGTTTTCCCGTGGTAGTCAGGTCTCCGGCAATGAGGCAGGAATCCCCCACAGCCTGTCTGGAAATGTCCACCAGACGCAAATTCAAGTCCCGGACATGTTTTTCCAGACCGTGATTTTGCAGGCTTATGGCATTGGCCGAAAAGGTAGGGGCATAAACAATCTGAGACCCTGCCTCTTGATAGGCCTTCTGCAGCCTGGTAATAGCCTCCGGGTTATCGCAAATCCACTGTTCTGTGCAGACGCCTCTCGGCATACCGGCTTTCATCAGATTGGAACCTGTAGCCCCATCTAAAATTACAATGTCCTGTTTCACCAGATTTTGAAATTCCTGTTTTGTCATAATCCCAGCTCCTTTTCTTCCTGTTTTTTCTTTGCCTTTTCCTCTCTCAATTCTTTAAAGAATCCAGTCAACATACTGCTGCACTCCTCTTCCAGAACCCCTTTTGTCACTTGTGCCTTATGATTAAAGCCATCCATTTCCAGCAGATTCAGCACCGAACCCGCACATCCTGCTTTGGGATTCATGCTGCCTATGACCACCCGGTCGATTCTGGCCTGGATAATGGCTCCTGCACACATCTGACAGGGTTCCAGAGTCACATAAAGGGTACAGCCCTCCAGTCTCCAGTCCCCCAGTTTCTTGCTGGCCTTCCGGATTGCGTTGATTTCCGCATGGGACACAGTATTTTTATCTGTATTTCTCCGGTTATATCCTCTGGCAATGATCTTCCCTTCATATGCAATGACACAGCCAATGGGAACTTCTTTCAATGCATACGCTTTCATAGCCTGCTTCTTTGCTTCTTTCATAAACTTTTCATCTTCTGTCATACTCTGTCCCCTTTCACGGAACTATCCTGTTATACAAAAGGAGCATCGCTTGACATGCGTGAAAAGCGACACTCCCCATTTTCCAAGCGGAGACAGTGGGATTCGAACCCACGTGCCCTTGCGGACAACCGCATTTCGAGTGCGGCTCGTTATGACCACTTCGATATGTCTCCGAACAGCTTTTATTATATATCGCACTCCCTGGCGGGTCAAGTAGAAATATTGCTGTTTTGCCCGGCGGCTGCCAGAACCATGTTGTTTGCTGCAGCCACCGGCCCTCTTTATTCCATCCCCTGGGGTCTGTCTATCATGCGGTACCAGTATCCGAAATACCGGGAATGTCCGTTGGCTCCTCCTGTTTCCTTGAAATAAGGAAACCCGAACATTCCCGCCATCAAAGCTTCCTGGCTCTCGTAAACCCCCGGAACACCCAGAATGTACCTGCCGTCTTCTTCCCGTTTTCCTATAAGCAGGTGTCCGTACCTGGAAAATCCATGCCTGAGAAAACGATTCGTCAGCAATCCTCTGTCTCTTCTGTTTAAAATTCCCAAATCCCCGGGAGTAATTTTCCGGCACTGGGTAATTCCATTATCACAGAAAGAAGGCAGTTCCGTCTCTCGTTTCAATATTTCATCTGCACGTTCAACTTCTTCCGGTTCTGCGTCAAAATCTTCCTCCTCCATCTCTTCTCTATACTCTGCTGTCCCATTCTCTTCTGCATTTTCAGGTTCTCTTTCCATATCTTTTCCCGGATTCTGCATCGGCTCTTTTACCGGCTCTCTTACAAGCGTTTCTTCCTCCGCCTCTTCCTGCAGATTTTCCTCCCTGTCCTCCTTTTCCGAAAAACGGCTATCGTTCTCCTCTTCTCCCTCTATGTATTCCTCCGTCTGCGCAGCCTGCACTTCTCTGCTCTCCTTCTCTATTTCCCGCTGCTGTGCCTTTGGAATCTTTATTTCCTGCAGGTTTACCGGCAGTTCATCCCAACCGCTTCCATACAGTTCTCCGGAATCCGCCAGCAATATCAGGCCGCATAAATCCCCAAGCCCATATCGGCTCTCTCCCATATGTTCTTCGGGTGTCTCCAGTTCAAATTCTACCCGTTCTCCTGCCAGATTGCAGTCTCCCAGAAAAATGCCCGTACACCCGCCTTCCTCCCGCACATATCCATATACTTTCGCCGGTGCTGTTTCCTTTTCATAAATCCCTGTGAGTTTACAGCGCATACGGCAGGTGCCATTACGGGCTTCCACTTTGATAAAACCTCTGCCCTCCCCCTTTCTTCCTTCTCGGTATTCATACACATATGCTATAAATCTGCGATAACCGGACATATATCCTCTCTTCTGAAACTTTATCCTTAAAATATATGTATTCCCATCCTGCCTTAGAACCCGAAGGATTTTCTCAAATTTTTTTCATATTTTTGTTGACATTTCCAATTTTCTTATATATAATATCATTTGTTGAACACACATTGACATCGAAGCGTGGCTCAGTTTGGTAGAGCGCTGCGTTCGGGACGCAGAGGTCGCGTGTTCGAATCACGTCGCTTCGATTCGTTATGAAAGGTGCCGGGAAGTCTTGTTTTATAGACTTTCCGGCGTTTTTTCTTTTTCACAGCTCCACTTGAACCCCCTCTTTTTAAGGAGTTACACAGAATCCTCTCAAAAAACGCATTGTGCAAACTATTACTTTGCACTTCTTTCACTTTTTTCTGGATTTCCTGCTCAAGTAGTTTTATAATAGTAACCAATAGTAACTCTGGGGTTACAGTAAGGAGCGTATATGAAATGTCAAAAGCAGATGAATTCAAAAAAAAATTAATGTTAGATGAAATTGTATTTTACAGCATTTGCGGAGAAGATGACCGCAAGAAAATATTAAATGAAATGAATATGTCCTTTGATGATTTTCGCCGTCTGTCTCTTCTGACAGATTATCTGGAATTAAATGCCCTGCATAAATTTATTCAGGACATGTATGAGTACAAATTCCTGGACGAAATCGAAGAACTGTGGCAGAAATGCCAGAACAATCCTGAGCTCTTATCTTCTATGATTCTGGATACAGGCACATGGCTGGACAATTTCTGGAAACAGGCCCCTAACGACACTGTGTCCTATCTTCTGCATGAAATTTTTGAAGCCGGGCTTTCCAAAGAGAAAGATACCACGTTCGATGATTTGAATTTGAATGAATATAGCTGGACATAAAACGATTTATATTTATTTAAGAAAGGAATCTGTAATGGAACAACTGCCATCCTCATTTTTATCCCGCATGGAACAAATGCTGCAGGAGGAATACCCTGCTTTTTATAAAAGTTATGAAGCACCGCGTAAATTCGGTCTGCGCGTAAACACCAACAAGATTTCCGTGGAGAAATTTCTGGAAATCTCTCCCTTTTCTCTGACCCCCATTCCCTGGGTGTCCAATGGTTTCTTTTACGGCGAAGAGGAACGGCCTTCCAGACACCCCTACTATGCCGCCGGGCTGTACTATCTTCAGGAACCAAGTGCCATGACCCCTGCAGAACGGCTGGAAATCACACCGGGGGAATATGTGCTGGACCTATGCGCCGCACCGGGGGGAAAAGCCACGGCCCTGGGCGCCAAACTGCAGGGAAAAGGCTTTCTCGTGGCTAATGATATCAGTAATTCCCGTGCAAAGGCCCTGCTGAGAAACCTGGAGCTTTTCGGCATCCGCAACTCCATGGTCACCAACGAAACACCCGGACGTCTCGCCGGATATTTCCCGGAATTTTTTGATAAAATTCTGGTAGATGCTCCTTGTTCCGGGGAAGGTATGTTCCGCAAAGACCCCGATGTTGCCAAGACCTGGGACGAAACCCGTCCGGAATTTTTCGGAAAAATCCAGAAAGACATTATTGCCAACGCCATTTCCATGCTGAAACCCGGCGGCAGGCTGCTGTACTCCACCTGTACCTTTTCCCCCGTGGAAAATGAAGGTCTGATTTCCTATGTTCTGGAACACTTTCCTGAGATGAAACTGTTGGATATTGCCCCTTATGAAGGCTTTGCCCCCGGCTATCCTTCTCTTGGAAACAACGATGAACGACTGGCAAAATGTGTCCGCATTTTCCCTCACCGCATGGATGGAGAAGGCCATTTTCTGGCTCTTATGGAAAAAGAAGGAACCCTGACTCCCTCTTCTGACAGACCAAGAACCAAACTGGACAAGATTTCCCAAAAACTTCTGGAAGATTTTTTCCAAAATGTATCCGCGCCCTATGATTTTCAGAAAATGGAAGTCCGGGGCAGCAATGTATATTATCTGCCGGATAAAGACACCTGCAGCTTAAAAGGTATTAAATTTCTGCGGAACGGACTGTTTTTAGGCGAATTAAAGAAAAACCGCTTTGAACCTTCCCAGCCCTTCGCCATGGCTCTTTCGGGAGAGGACTATGCGCACGTGATAAACCTATCTTCCTCTGATGAAAGAATCGCCCGCTATTTAAAAGGAGAAACTCTGCTTCTTTCCGAAGCAGAAACCCCGGCCCAAAACGGTTGGCAGCTGGTATGTACTGACGGTTTCCCTCTTGGATGGGGAAAGGCTGTGGGCAGCACTCTGAAAAACAAATATCCATCCGGCTGGCGTCAGATGGGATAATTCCTCTTTTCGCACGTAAAAAAAGCCCCAGACCATTTCCGGTCCCAGGGCTTTTTTGCGTTTTCCTTATTCTTCTGCTGCTTCCTCTAAAGGTTCTTCTGCAAGTACCTGTTCATATTTTTCCAGAATAATATTCTGTATTCTTTCACGTGTTGCTGAATTAATCGGATGTGCAATATCCCGATATTCTCCATCTGTGGCTTTACGGCTTGGCATAGCAATAAACAGGCCCTTCTCTCCCTCAATGACTTTAATGTCATGTACTACAAATTCCTCGTCAATGGTAATGGATACCACCGCCTTCATTTTGCCTTCCTTTGCTACGCGTCTTACTCTTACGTCTGTGATGTTCATACAACCTTCCCCTTTCCTAGCCGCCTTATGCAGTCGTGCTTTTTGTCTTTTTAAAGAACATATCGTTCGTTCTTTTCTATCACTACCTTGATGCCTTCTTCCGCACTGTAATAAGAATTGGCCCGAATCGTGCCCCTGCTTTCCACAATGCAGTTTTCAATGTGTGTGTTATCGCCCAGATATACATCGTTTAAAATAATAGAGTTTTTAATCACACAGTTATTTCCTACAAAAACCTTTTTAAAGAGTACCGAATTCTCCACCTGTCCGTTGATAATACATCCGCTGGATATCAGACTATTTTTCACAGAAGCTCCCGGATTGTATTTTGCAGGAGGCAAATCGTCAATCTTGGACTGTACTCCCGGATACTGACGGAAAAAATACTCCCGGATTTCCGGCTTCAGGAAATCCATATTGGTGCGGTAATAAGATTCTACTGTAGAAATATTACTCCAGTAATTGTGAATCTTATATCCGTAAATCCTCTTAAGATTTTTATAGCGAATCAAAATATCGTTTACAAAATCGTGGCGGTCTTCCTGTCCGCATTTTTCAATCAGTTCAATGAGCTGTCTTCTGCGAATAACGTAAATACCGGTAGAAATAGTATTGGACTGTGCCACCATCGGTTTTTCGTCAAATTCTTCAATTCTGCAGTCCTCATTCATCTTCACACAGCCAAATCTTGTGGCATCATCTCCGTGCACATCGGTGCATACCACAGTAATGTCTGCTCTCTTGGCAATGTGATATTCCAGAACTTTGTTGTAATCCAGCTTGTACACGCAATCTCCGGATGCGATGACAACATAAGGTTCATGACTGTTTTTCAGAAAATCCAGATTCTGATAAATAGCATCTGCAGTCCCCTGATACCAGAAGCTATTGTCCGGTGTAATAGTCGGAGTAAAGGTGTAAAGTCCCCCCTGCTTTCTTCCAAAGTCCCACCATTTGGAAGAACTTAAATGTTCATTCAAAGACCTTGCATTGTACTGTGTCAGCACAGCTACTTTCTGAATATGGGAATTGGACATATTGCTGAGAGCAAAGTCAATGCTGCGGTAGCTGCCCGCGATAGGCATAGCCGCAATGGCTCTCTTCTGTGATAATTCTTTCATTCTGTGATTATTGCCGCCGGCAAGAATAATACCTATCGCTCTCATTCTGTCTCACCTTCCTTATTCAATGTTTCACCGCTTTCCAGAATACCTTCCGGATAATCTTCAGCAGAAGTCTTTCCTACAATCGCTGTATTTTTTCCAATTTTCACGTTGGAAGGAATGATTGTATTTTCTCCTACCGTTACCAAACCAAAAGAATACACGTTAGGTTTCAGCTTATTGGGCACTTCTTCTCCCACACCCATAACCACATGGTCCCCTACTGTAACATTTTCGGCAATAATGGCTTTATCAATCACATTGTTTTCGCCGATAGTGGTCTGCTTCATAATAATGGAGTCCCGAATAACAGCCCCTTTCTTAATGGTGACGCCGGCGCCGATAACCGAATTATGTACCTCCCCGTAAATTTCTGTCCCCTCTCCGATGATGCTTCTTTCTACAACAGCATCTGCGGCAATATACTGTGGAGGAATAATATCACCTTTCGTATAAATTTTCCAGAACTCTTCGTACAGATTAAATTCCGGGATAATATCAATGAGTTCCATATTGGCTTCCCAGTAAGAACCGAGAGTTCCTACGTCCTTCCAATATCCATTGTATTCGTAAGCGAAAAGCCTCTGTCCTTTTTCCTTGCAGTACGGAAGAATGTGTTTTCCGAAATCGCAGCCGGACTGGTCTTTTAAAGCAATCAGCGCCTCTTTCAGCACCGGCCAGCTAAAGATGTAAATCCCCATAGAAGCCAGGTTGCTCTTGGGCTCTGCAGGTTTTTCCTCAAACTCTGTAATTCTTCCGGTTTCATCAGTAATAGCCAGTCCAAAGCGAGATGCTTCTTCCCATGGCACCGGCATACAGGCTACGGTAACATCTGCTTTATTTGCCTTGTGGAAATCCAGCATCACCTCGTAGTCCATCTTATAAATATGGTCGCCGCCCAGAATCAGCACATAATCCGGATTAAAATTTTCCATGTATGCCAGGTTCTGGTAAATAGCATTGGCCGTACCGGTATACCACTCGGTATTTGTTTTCTTCTCATATGGGGGCAGAATGGAAACCCCTCCCACATTTCTGTCCAAATCCCAGGGAATTCCAATTCCGATATGGGTATTCAGACGCAGCGGCTGATACTGTGTCAGCACACCTACGGTATCCACTCCTGAATTAATGCAATTACTGAGTGGAAAATCTATAATCCTATACTTTCCACCAAATGTCACGGCCGGTTTGGCAACTTTTGCAGTCAAAACGCCTAATCTGCTGCCTTGTCCGCCTGCCAGCAACATTGCAATCATCTCTTTCTTTATCATGCAATCACCTCTTGTATATTCTATGGTTCTTTCATTATAACATACCCCCTGGCAAAAGTGAACAATTTTAACAATTTTTTTTCGACATTTTACTTCTTTTTGTAACATTTTACCTGCTTTTAACCATACAAAAGAAAGGGGTTTCCAACTTGGGGAAAAGTGGGTATAATTTACTATAACTATAATAATAGAAAAAGAAGGGATTCTGTATTATGTATCAGATTGATTTTCATAAACCCATTCATATTCACTTTATCGGTATCGGCGGTATCAGTATGAGCGGACTGGCGGAAATACTTCTGGGTGAAGATTTCCCAATTTCCGGTTCCGATTCCAAAGAATCCGATTTGACAAAACACCTGGAAGCCAAAGGCGCCAGAGTTTATATTGGGCAGAGAGCTTCTAATATTAAGGAAGATGTGGACCTGGTGGTTTACACTGCGGCCATTCACCCGGACAATCCGGAATTTGCCTGCGCAAAAGAAAAAAACATTCCCATGCTCACCCGTGCAGACCTGCTTGGACAGATTATGAAAAACTATGAACTCCCCATTGCGGTTTCCGGAACCCATGGCAAAACCACCACAACTTCCATGATTTCCCACGTTCTTCTGGAAGCGGACGCTGACCCTACCATTTCCGTAGGCGGTATTTTACCTGCTATCCACGGCAACATCCGGGTAGGCGAATCCGAAACCTTTATTACGGAAGCCTGTGAGTATACCAACAGCTTTTTAAGCTTTTTCCCAAAAATCAGCATCATTCTGAATATTGATGCGGATCATCTGGACTTTTTCAAGGATTTAGATGACATCCGCCATTCTTTCCGTCTCTTTGCAGAAAAACTCCCTGCAGACGGAACACTGATTATCAACGGCGATATTCCGGATTTTGAAGAAATCACCAGAGGGCTTCCCTGCGAAATCATTACTTATGGACTAAATGCTCCCGCAGAATACAAAGCAGAGAATATCGTCTTTGACGAGTTTGCCCATCCGTCCTTTGACTGCACCAGAAACGGACAGTTCATCGGACATTTCACCCTGGCTGTGCCGGGTATTCACAATGTATCCAACGCACTCTCTGCCATTGCGCTTGGTATCAAGACCGGCATGGATACTGAAACCATTCAGAAAGGTCTGCTGCACTTTACGGGCACAGACCGCCGTTTCCAGTACAAGGGAAAAGTAGGCGGTGTCACTGTAATCGATGACTATGCCCACCACCCCACGGAGATTGCCGCCACACTGAAAACTGCCGCAAAATATCCGCACAAAACTACCTGGTGCGTATTTCAGCCTCATACCTACACCCGTACCAAAGCCCTGCTGCCGGAATTTGCCGAAGCTCTGGCTCTGGCAGATAAAGTTGTCCTGGCAGACATCTATGCGGCGAGAGAAACGGATACCCTGGGAATTTCCTCCAGGGATTTGCGGGATTTGATTGCCGAAAAAGGAGTGGATGCTTATTATTTTTCCACTTTTGATGAAATCGAAGAATTTTTATTAAAAAATTGTATCCACGGCGATGTGTTGATAACTATGGGGGCCGGAGATGTGTATAAAATAGGCGAAAACCTCCTTGGTATGTAAACTTATCCACATTATCCACCAATTCATCCACATGTTCTTATCCACGAACATGTGGATTTTTTTGTGTATTCTACAGTTGACATAATCCGACGACATTTGTGTTAAAAATATGTTAAAATCCCTATAATTTCGACAATTTCAGGTTTCCCATAAAAAACCATCCACTTTTTTATCCACATTATCCACATTTCCCACATACTTCTCCAAAATACGTGGTTTTTCGATGTCGCAAAAAAACCTTGTTCTCTTTTTAAAAATTGTGTGCTATACTGAAACTGATTCATTATGAACAAAATTCTGATGTAAAGGAAGTTCGACATGGGACAGTTTGAAGTTTACACCCCCTTTCCCGGGGACTATACGTTTATATCCAACGTTTTTCTGGATTTCTACATGCCTTCAGCCAACGGCGAATTTGTAAAAATCTACCTTTATCTGCTGAGACACGCATCCCAGACCAAAACACTTCTGGATTTTACGTCTGTTGCAGACGCTTTAAACTGTACAGAAGCTGACATTCAAAGAGCGCTGCGGTACTGGGAAAAAGCCGGGGTTCTGGACCTTGCCAAAGACAGCCGGGGAAATCTGACCGGTATTGTCTTTGTTCCTCTTAAAGCCGCTGCCCCGCAGATGCAGGAAGCCGCAGTTTCTGCCGCTTCATCTGATTCGGGAAATCTTTCTCTGGACAAAATACAGGAATTAAAAAACAAAGATGAAGTACGGCAAATCCTGTTCATTGCAGAACAGTATCTTGGGAAAACGCTTTCCCCCACAGATATGGAAACCCTTTTATATCTTTATGACGAAGTACATCTTTGTGCCGACCTGATGGAATACCTTCTGGAATACTGTGTATCCAAGGGCAGCACCAGCATGGCGTACATAAAGAAGGTGGGACTGGCCTGGGCGGAACAGGGCATCACTACGGTAAATCAGGCCAAAGAAGAAACGAACCTTTACAATCGAAATTATTTTACTATATTGAGAGCTTTCGGCATTAAAAACCGCAATCCCCTGGATAAGGAAATTCAGTACATGAATCTGTGGCTGAACCAGTACGGTTTTACCCTGGAAATTATTTCCGAAGCCTGCAGCCGCACGGTTCTGGCTACGGGAAAAGCCAGCTTCTCCTACGCAGACAGCATTCTGGAAAGCTGGTTTAAGCAGGGCGTACATCATTTATCAGACATTGATTCCCTGGATTTGAATTTTCAGCAGAAAAAATCCGCCAAAGCAAAAGCGGCTGCGCCAAAGCCCAAAGCTCCCGCTTCCAAAAACAGATTCAACAATTTCCAGCAGAGAAATTACAACAACATGGCAGAACTGGAAACACAGCTTCTGGGCAAATAAGCACCAGGTAAGGAGATTTTACTGTGTCACTGAAAAATTTTCAATACGACGCGCTCATGCGTAATTACAACCAAAAACAGCTTCTGCAGAAACACCAACAGGATGAGAGAATCCGCCGGGCAGAAGAACAGCTTCCCCGCCTTAGGGAAATCCGCAGGGAAATTGCCGGACTTGGACTTTTAAAGGCACGTCTTCTTCTGGGTGCCCAAAAAGGGGACGACTTTGACCTGGCAGAAAAAATACAGGCTCTTTCTCTGGAAAAAGCAGAAATTCTCCGGGCAAATGGATATCCTGCCGATTATCTGGATTTGCATTATGACTGTCCTCTGTGTAAAGATACCGGCTATATCGGGAACGAAAAGTGTACCTGTTTCCGGAAAGCCGCTGTGGATTTGCTGTATACCCAATCCAATATCCGGGACATACTGGATACTGAGAACTTTGCCCATTTTTCTTTTGATTACTACTCTTCCGAAATCACAGACCCTGCAACCGGCATTACCTCACTGGAATCTGCCCGGAATGCCTATGACAAAGCCTGGGACTTGATTGAAAAGTTCCGGGAAGAGGCAGGAAACCTGTTTATATATGGAGAAACCGGGGTAGGAAAAACTTATCTCACACACTGTATTGCCAAAGAATTGCTGGACAGGTCTTTCTTTGTGCTGTACTTTACTTCTTTTGATTTATTTGATTTACTGTCCAAAAATGCCTTTGAAAAGGATTCTGAATCCGCAGATATGGCAGCCTTTGTCTACGACTGTGATTTGCTCATCATTGATGATCTGGGTACAGAACTCACAAACAGCTTTGTTTCTTCCCAATTGTTCTGCTGCATCAATGAGCGAATTATGAATAAAAAATCAACTATCATCTCCACCAACCTGACTCTGGCCGATTTTATGGAAGCCTATTCCGAAAGAACCTTTTCCAGAGTTACCAGCAATTACACCATGCTGAAATTAGTTGGAAATGATATACGAATCCAAAAAAAACTTTTAGGAGGAAAATGAACATGTCACCAAAAACTGCAACACCTTTAGATTCCCTTCCCGTAGGACGCCTGGGTATTATCCCTTTAAAAAGCTGTGAAAAGCTGGGGAACAAAGTCAATGACTACATCGTAAAATGGCGAAAAGACCGGGACCATCAGGAAAAAAATAACCTGACTTTTGAAGGTTATGAGAGGGATTCCTACCTCATCAGCGCCAAGGCTCCCCGCTTCGGCTCCGGCGAGGCAAAAGGAGTTCTGCAGGAATCTGTCCGCGGTGATGACCTGTATCTCATGGTGGATGTGTGCAACTACTCTCTCACTTATTCTCTGTGCGGAGAAGTTAACCATATGTCCCCGGATGACCATTTCCAGGATTTAAAGAGAATCATCGCTGCTGTAGGAGGCAAGGCCCGCAGAGTGAACGTAATTATGCCGTTTCTCTATGAAAGCCGCCAGCACAAGAGAACAGGAAGAGAATCCCTGGACTGTGCCCTGGCTCTGCAGGAACTGACGGACATGGGTGTGGACAACATCATTACATTTGACGCTCACGACCCCCGTGTACAGAATGCCATTCCGCTTCAAGGATTTGAAACTGTTCAGCCGGCTTATCAATTTGTCAAAGGACTGTTCCGTGCAGAACCGGATTTGCAGGTAGACAGCGACCATTTAATGATTATCAGCCCGGACGCAGGAGGTACCGGACGCGCCATTTATCTGGCCAATGTACTTGGTGTGGATATGGGTATGTTCTACAAACGCCGTGACTATTCCACCATTATTGACGGAAGAAACCCCATTGTAGCTCACGAATTTCTGGGAGCCGATGTTTCCGGCAAAGATATGATTATCATTGACGACATGATTTCTTCCGGTGACAGTATGCTGGAGGTTGCCGCCCTTTTAAAAGAAAAAGGTGCAGGCAAAATCTTCATGTGTTCCACCTTTGGCTTATTCACTAACGGTCTGGAGCGTTTTGACAAAGCATATGAAAATGGTGTATTTGACCGCCTGCTCACTACCAACCTGGTATATCAGACAGAGGAACTGCTGCAGAAACCATATTATGTAAACTGCGATATGAGTAAATACATTGCTCTCATCATTGATACCCTGAACCATGACGGTTCCATCAGCAAACTTTTAAATCCTGTAGAACGTATCAATAAACTGCTTCAGAAGCACAACAGTGCACAGGGAAAAGAATAATTTACCAGTTTTTTCTTTATTTTCATTGAAATTGACTGACTATAGTTGTATAATAAAAGAAAAGCAAAAATATAGTCAGGAGGTGCCATTATGAGAGATAAACTTATCCCCATTTTAAATCTTTGTGTTTCGTTTTTTTTGATTCTCTATGCAGCATTTGTTTACAAAACCACTTTCGACATCACGCTGGTAACCATTATAGTGCTGATTGCATGTTTGGTGCCATTCCTGCCTGTCCTGTGGAATTATATCAAAATTAAACTTGAGGAATACGAAGAGCAGCATTCCCATCATTATCACAGAGGATAAGCATAATCAATGGATGCGCAAATGAAAGCAGGTAATCAAATGATTACCTGCTTAAAATTAACTTCGCACTCCCATAAATCCCTGCGTCATTCCCCAACTCTGCCAGTCTAATCGGCGTTTCCTTACACGCCGAGAATGCATATTTTTCATAATGCCGTTTTACACACTCCACAAGCACTTCTCCCACTCTTGAAACCCCGCCGCCGATTACAATGACGTCCGGGTCTGAGACACACGCAAAATTGGCAAGGGCATAGCCCAAATATTCTGCGAATTTTTCAACAATTTCTCCCGCTAATTCATCCTATTCCCCAATTGAAATTTTTCACAATATCTTTTAGTTGATCTTTATCCTTTTGATTTCTAACCTTTATACCAATCATTATGACACGCTCGCGTTCCTGTGGTACGCCATATTCTAAAGAATTCAATAATTTATCCAATAAGTAATATCCTTGTTTTTTCATCTTATTGTACATCTTATCATAAAATTCTTTATGTTTTTTTGTTCGCCATAAGCCTTTTACATTTTCAAAAATAAAAAAATCGGGTTTTTCTTTGCAAATGAGTTCAAAATATGTTTTTGATAACTTACCATTGTCGCCATTAATTCCTTTATTTTTTCCAGCGGTTGAAAAATCAGGACATGGAGGCCCACCAATAAATCCAATTATGCTATCTTTTTTGTCATTTTCAATAAGAACATCTAGTTCGTTGGCACGTATACATTTAGCATTACTGCCACTTACACGGAAGTGGCAGTAAATTTGGGATATAGCGAATTCAATTTGATTCGTGCATCAGCAGTTTTAAATTGCCAATCCATCTTTGCCGCCCTTGTATTACGCTCGGTTTCCCATGCCGATAATTCGCTGCGGAGATGATTGATATCGTCAATTCGTCGTGACAGGCACTGGCGTGTCATTACATTAAGTTCTATTTCAGCGATATCCAGCCAGCTTCCATGTTTCGGTGTATAATAGATTTCCAAGTGTTTTATAAGACGCCTTGCTTCTGCCGCAGGATACTTTTTATATAAGGATGCCGGTTTATGGGTATTAAGGTTATCCATTACAAGAATGATTTTTTCCACTTCTGGGTACATGACATCAACAAGGTATTTTATTTCTTCTGCCCAGTCAACTGCAGTCCGGTGCTCCCGGACACTGACATGATGCTTCCCAGCAAGAGGTTCTATGAAAGCAAAGATGCTGCATGTACCATTACGGATATATTCGGAATCTACTTTCCGGTCATCTCCCGGGCGCATTGGCAGCGGTTCCCTTGTCTCTCCCAACAGCTGGTATGGTTTTTCATCCATGCAGACGACCGGACGCATTGGGTCATACGCGAGTTCATAGACATCGAGAACATCTTCCATACATGCTATGAATTCTGCATCCTCTTTTGGCGGGATGCACCAATAGTCATTGAGGTGAGGTCTAAGTTCATTTTTTTAATACCCTGCGGATTGTTTCTCTGCTGACTGGTGTTTCCAATTCAATACGTGCTTTCTCTTCCAGAAGCCGGAGTGTCCATCGGGAGTGTCCTTCGGGTGCCGGATCGCAAGCAATTTGAATCAAATGCGCTTCCGTCCGTCCATCTGCCTTCGTAATGCCGCACTTGAATTTGGGCTGATGTTGTATTTGACAATATTAGTAATACCGTTCTTAACATAAGATTGGATAATATTTGTAACCGTAGCCGGACAGACCGCATAAGTATGTGCAATTTGTGAGTGGGTCAAACCAGTACCACTGACTTCATCTAACTCTAATAAAATCTGACATCTCTTTAGGACGGTTTTACAGGTTTTCTTATCCCTAATAACCTTACGAAGAGCTGACACTTCATTGTCACTGAGTATAATATGATATGTTTTAGGTCTTGCCATAATGAATCACCGCCGTTTCTTTTTAGTATATCATGAAACGGCATGAAGCAAAAGAATAATTGTGTTCTTGAGTTTCCGCAGTTTTATCCACAAGTTACTGTTCAGAGGTATGCATAAGTCATTGTAAAAAATAGCGAAATTTATTTTTTTATTTTGTGGATATTCATTTTAGGCAGGAGAAACTGTGTTTATAATTTTTCCTGCCGTTCTTTTTTGGCAAAGTTATACACCAGATTCTGGATTCCAGAGCCCATTTTTGAAGTTTCATGGCTGATATCAATGCTTTTTCAATCGCAAAACGAATACTTATCCACAGTCAGATTGACGAAAGAACGATTTTGGGAAATTCACTTTTTTTCTATGTTTTTGTTATACTCTTTCACAAGAAAGAGAGATTTTCTTATGGACATCGATTTAAAAGAAGAATTGAAAAAACGTGATAAACTTCTCGCTGGTTACCTCAAACAGATTGAGATACAAGAGGAATTTATCCAAAAACAAAAGGAAATGATTGAATATCTGGAAGATCATATTTCAAAGATCACAGACATTATCAGTGGCGTTTAATGGTAACTGTGCCGGTGGAAAACGTATGCCTGATACTTATGATTACATCACACTCATGTGCCGGCTAAAAGCCGCACAGGCAAGGAATAAAGAGCTGGAATCCGGTGAGAGATATGTCAAACTGAAAGAACTCCACCAGAAGGATTGCAGAGACTATGAACATAAAATTCTGGAACTGCAGACAGAAATAGCGGAAGCGCATAAAGAAACTATCCGTGTCCGTAATTACTGGTTCCAGGTACTGGAGGATATGCTCCTGGAGTTTGAAGCGATGCAGAAAAAAGCCGAACGGAAGCTAAAGGAGATGGAGAAGCGCGTCCTTTTTGCCGAAAACAAAGAGATGATGCTTTAGATAAAGTAAAAGAACTCCGCCTTCAGTTTTATAAAACAGCAGCCAGGCTGGAAGAAGAACAGGGAAAAAACGGGCAGGAAACCGGGAGGACAGCCCGGTCATAAGGGGCACAGCCGAAAGAAACAGGAACCTACGCAGCCGGCAATCCTTCTTCCACCGCCAGAAGAAGTCCTTGAAGACTGTGCTTTCAAAAAGACTGCAAGGACAATCATAAAACAACTGGTAAGGATCCGTATGGTTCTGGATGTAACGGAATACCATGCAGATGTTTATTATAACAGTCAGACGGGAGAACGTGTACATGCTGCATTTCTGGATGGCGTGATTGATGACGTGAATTATGATGGCAGCATCCGGGCATTTCTGTTTCTTTTAAATAATAACTGCTGTACTTCCATTGATAAGAGCAGAAAATTCCTGTCGGATTTAACAGGTGGAAAACTGAATATTTCGAAAGGCATGATAAGTAAACTCAGCAGGGAGTTTGCTTTAAAAACAGAGCCTGAACGCAGGACTGCCTGCGCAGAGATGCTGCTTTCCCCTGTCATGCATACAGACTGTACAAATGCAAGGGAAAACGGAAAGAACTGTCAGGTATATGTCTGTGTGACACCGGACGGAAAAGCCCTATACTTTGCATGTGAGAAAAAAGGGCATGAAGGGGTAAAAGGTACTGTCACGGAGGATTATCAGGGAATCCTGGCCCATGACCATGATCTTACCATTTATCATTATGGAGCAAATCATCAGGAATGTCTTGCTCATGTACTGCGTTATCTGAAAGACAGTATAGATAACGAACCGGAGCGCACCTGGAACAAAGAAATGCGTTCACTGGTACAGGAAATAATCCATTTCCGAAAAGGCTTCCAGCTGCCCCAGGAGCCGGATCTGAAAAAGGTTTCCGAATTTGAAAAAAGATATCAGAAGATACTGGAAACCGCTAGAAAGGAATACGGGGACATTCCGGCAAATAATTATTATAGAGACGGGTATAATTTATTTTTGAGAATGGAGAAATACATGCAGAATCATCTGCTGTTCCTGCATAACTCCAGAGTACCTGCCACGAATAACGAAGCCGAAGGGCTTCTGAGGAATTATAAGCGGAAACAGGCGCAGGCCGTGACATTTAGGAGTTTCGAAAGTATCGATTATCTCTGCCAATGCATGAGCATGCTTGTTTTGATGCGCCTGGAGGAATCGGCAAATATATTTGACAGAGTGTCCAAGATATTTGGATAAAGAAAAACCGATGGCTTTGACTGTTATCAGTCTACACCATCAGTTTTCTTAAGTCCAGTTAACCTCTGAACAGTAACGCTCACTGTGAAAATTTATCCAAATTAAGCGAAACTTCTTGAAATCTCAAAGATAACATGATAACATCTAAGTAAACAGAAAGCACCCACTCCAAAGGTGGATGCTTCGAGTTTAGGTCAGATAATGTCCTTACGGACACCGCCTATCCTGTTGGCAGACAGGATAGGCATTTTTATTTTCGCTTGTTTCTCTTATCGAGAAAGGCAAGCAACGCTACAATCAAGCTACCAAAGGACATCAGCAATGCTAATATCCCAATGAAAATCGAAATAATTTCATAAGCCGTCATCGGCGCCACCTCCCTTCCTATGTATTCCGGTTGCCCGGTATCATAAAACTCGGGAGGCTACCACCCTGTCATGGGTACTTTCCTTAGGTAATATCCTAACATAATAACTATCACTTCGGCAAGAAAAAACTACATTTTTCTATCTCATTATTTTCTGCCAATTATGATAACATGGTTACTTGCACCAAGAACCGACTGTTCACGGCACACACTATAATGGTAATCGCACCATATTTTGAACTGATTTTCATCCCATTGGTCTACCTTTTGCGATAAAAGAGGTGCTAAACCATCTTGTGCAAAATGGTCTACAATTTCTAATCCATACCTTTGATAAATTAATTCCATTTCCTCTTTTGAAGAATAATAAGTATCCGTCCAAAAACACTTCTCATCATCATGCTTTAATACGCTTGTTTTAACAAGTTGTTTTGCCAATTGTTCATCT
>NZ_JBBKBX010000015.1:0-91064 GCF_037890365.1 Blautia sp. HCN-20427
AGATACAAAGAATAGACTGCTATCTCTCGACGGATTTACGGACAGCGAGGGGAATCCTCTGGACTTTATCACTGATGAAGCGGTGGACATTGCAGAAACCGTTGTCAATGCGGTCATGGTGGACAGGCTGAAAGCCGCCCTGCCTTTGCTGTCGGATAGTGAACAGGAGCTGATACAGGCAATCTTTTTTGACGGACTTTCCGAGCGTGAAGTCGGGGCGAGGTTGGGCATAACCCAGAGCGTTGTAAACAAACGCAAAGCCAGAATCCTAATAAAACTAAGAAAGATAATAGAAAATTAAAATTTAAGGCGTTCAGCCCCCTTGTTTTTTCCTTTGGGAAGATGAGGGGGCTTTTCTCTGCCCTCTCAATCAATTCTGATTGGAGGAAGTAAGAATGGCATACAACCACGGACGGGAGGACAGGAAATGGCGTATCTGGAAAGAAGCGGAGGAAAAGCTGCTGCGTGAGTGCGGCGTTGATGAAGCGACCATTGAGCAGATACGCATGGCGGACAGGGCAGACTTCAATTCCAACAGGCGGTTTTACCGATGGACGAATGACGTTGCGGAATATCTTGAGGACATGGCAGGCAGGGAGCGGCAGGCGGAAGTGGGTACGGTTGCGGAGTTACTGGAAGAGATTGAGAGCGAAAATCTCTATCAAGTATTAGTCACGGTGGACGGGCGTACCTTGAAAATCGTCCTGCTGAAAATGCAGGGGTATTCCACAAAGGAGATTGCCCCGCTTGTGCATTTGACGACTGGTGCCATCTATGCGAGGTTAGACCATCTGCGGAAGAAGCTGCGGAAAATTTTATAGCTTCTAAAACAGCCTGCCATCCTGCGGGCTACTGGGTGAGGGATGGAAATCCCCTCACTCATTTTTTGCAGGAGGACAACAGGATGGCATACAGGGTTAAGGCATACACGCTTCGGGAGGAATCCACGGAAAGCGGCACAAGGTATTTTATCAGCTTTAAGGACGGGCAGGGCAAATCCCACGAGTTGGAAGTGTCGGAACAGTTCTTTATGGAGTTTCGGCAGATGGAGCGCAGGAACAGGAATCTTTTCTAATGGGACGAGCGGCACAGGGAGTTTAACGAGGTATGGGACGAAACCCTTTACAGACGGGCGTTGCGTGTGCCTAAGAGCCTTGATGAACGCATGGTTGAGGAAGAACGGAATGAAACGCTCTATAAGGCGGTTGGGAGCCTTCCAGAGATACAAAGGCGGCGTTTCCTGCTCTACTACGAGTATGAGTTCAATTTTTACCAAATCGCCGCTATGGAGCATTGCACCGCTTCGGCAATACAGAAATCTGTTGCGATTGCAAAGGAGAAAGTAAAGGCGGAAATTGAAGAAATATCTCCAACCGTGACCGACACCGCCCGAAAAAGAAATCTGTTTTTTATTTGTGTGGGATTGGCGGCATTACATACTCTCACTTTTTTCCGTGGGAGTAAATCTATTTTTAAGGAGGTCAACGCCTATGTGCAACGAAAACAAAGACACCGCCCGAAAGGAGGAAAGCCATGCAGAAGTTACAGACAGTCAACGCCGAAACGCTCCTTTATGAACCGCTTGAGAAACCATCCTTTGTGGTGGACAGCCTTATCCCGACAGGCTTATCGCTGTTCTGCGGCTCACAGAAGATAGGCAAAAGCTGGCTCATGCTGAAGCTATGCTTATGCGTGTCGCAGGGAATCCCTTTATGGGATATGCCGACAATGGAGGGCGATGTGCTTTACCTCTGCCTTGAGGACACGTTCTGTCGCATACAGGACAGGTTATTTCGTTTGACGGACGAAGCAAGCGGGCGGCTCCACTTTGCCGTGGCAAGCTGCAAGCTGTCAGACGGTCTTATCGTGCAGCTTGAAGATTATCTGAAAGATTACCCAGACAGCAGGCTCATTGTCATTGATACCTTGCAGAAAGTCCGTACAGCTTCAAAAGACAATGCCTATGCAAGCGACTATGGGGACATCTCCCTCATCAAAGACTTTGCCGACAGGCACTCTCTGGCGGTCATTGTCGTACACCACATCCGAAAGCAGAATGACAGCGACGTGTTCAACAAGGTGTCTGGGACGACAGGATTAACGGGGAGTGCGGACGCTACCTTTGTTCTGGAAAAGGAGAAACGTGCGTCTGACACCGCCAAGCTGTATGTGACGGGCAGGGACACGCCTTATCAGGAATACACGCTGCGTTTCCGTGATTGCCGTTGGGAGCTTGTGGAGCGGAAAACGCAGGAGCAGCTTGCGAAAGAAACGATACCAGATGTCCTTTTTCGGTTGGTGGATTTTATGAGGGATAAGGAAGAATGGATAGGCACGGCAACGGAACTGTTAGCCGCTATGGGGGAAACGGAAACCATACCCACGGTGATTACGAAATGGCTGAATGAATACCGCACCACATTTTTAAGCGAGAACCGTATCTGCTACCAGTACAGCCGCAGGAAAGACGGCAGGCGGATTGCCCTTGCAAGGAGGGCGGGTGACAGCGGTGATGGTGGTGACAGCGATATTAGGATACCCCCCTGTTACTGTCATTGACGCTTAAAGCCATGTAAAGCTGGCGGCTCTGCCCTGCGGGTGACAGCAGTGACGGTGGTGACAGTGATTTTAGGATACCCTGCCGCTGTCATCCCTACGGGAGAACACCCCGTAAACGCAAAATGCAGGCGTGAGATTTACTCGCCCTTTTCGGTCGTGTAAAACCACCCCTGCGGTCAGAAAAATCATTCCGATTTTTCCGACTGCGTTTACAGGGTGTAACACACTACACTTTGCCCTGCAAAGTCGTGTGCCAGACGTTCCCTCTGGACTCCCTTAAGGCAGGGCTGTGCCCTGCTATCCTACGCCTTACGGCTTCGGATAAAAGAATGGCGGCATGACGGTGACGGCTCTTGCGAGGGGGGTATCCCAAAAACACCGTCATCATCGACATGACCGTCATGCAGGGGGTGAGGGTGACAGTTGCGGCAGTCGGCAGGGGGTATCCCAAAACTGCTGTCACCACCGTCACCGCTGTCACCCCAAAGGACGGTCACCCGCCGAAAGAAAGGAGGAATCCGCCTATGCCTTATGCAATCCTGCGTTTCCAGAAACGAAAAGCGGGCGGCGTTGCGGCTTGTGAACGCCACAACGAGCGGAAGAAAGAAGCCTACAAAAGCAACCCAGATATAGATATGGAACGCTCTAAAAACAATTACCATCTCATAGCACCACCAAAGTACACCTACAAGAAAGAGATTAACCGCATGGTAGCCGAAGCGGGGTGCAGGACAAGGAAAGACAGCGTGATGATGGTGGAAACGCTCATCACAGCTTCACCAGAATTTATGAACCAGTTACCGCCCGAAGAACAAAAAGCGTATTTCCAGACGGCTCTTGACTTCATTTCGGAGCGTGTTGGAAAGCAGAATATCCTCTCCGCTGTCGTCCATATGGACGAGAGAACGCCCCATATGCACCTCTGCTTTGTGCCGATTACGCCAGACAATAAGCTGTCAGCGAAAGCTATCTTAGGCAACCAGAAATCATTATCCGAGTGGCAGACCGCCTACCATGAGCGGATGTCCTCACGGTGGAATCAGCTTGAACGGGGGCAGTCCTCAATGGAAACCAAGCGGAAACACGTCCCCACATGGCTCTATAAATTAGGCGGCAGGCTTGATAAACAGTATGAAGAAATCGTGTCTGCCCTATCCGACATCAACGCCTTTAACGCAGGGAAGAAAAGGGATAAAGCGTTAGATTTACTCTCTGCATGGCTGCCAGACGTGGAGAAATTCTCTAAGGAAATCGGGAAACAGCAGGCGTATATCGACAGTTTGAAAGAGAGAATTGGGCAGGAATCAGACTATGCGGGGCGTATGCGTGATGAAAAGTACGAGCAGGAACTAAAGGTGCAGAAAGCGAATCAGAAGATATTTGAATTGCAGAGAACCAACGAGCAGATGGGGCGGCTGCTGTCAAAAATACCGCCCGAAGTGTTGGAAGAATTGCAGAAAAATCATAGAAGCAGAGCGAAAGAAAGGTAGATATGTGAATGAAGAAACAGGATTTTAAGGTGTTAAAGACCAAAGACTTGTACCCGTTCCCCGACAATCCGTTTCATGTGGCAGAAGATGAAACACTGTCAGAGTTAGCGGAAAGCATCAAGGAATTTGGCATTGTCACGCCGATAATCACACGCCCGAAAGAGGACGGGGACGGTTATGAAGTGATTGCAGGACAGCGGCGTGTCCGTGCTTCTGAACTTGCAGGGATAAATACCGTGCCTGCGT
Organism: Blautia sp. HCN-20427; assembly: GCF_037890365.1. Lineage (NCBI taxonomy): Bacteria > Bacillati > Bacillota > Clostridia > Lachnospirales > Lachnospiraceae > Blautia > Blautia sp. HCN-20427. The sequence goes on from NZ_JBBKBX010000015.1 coordinate 4,296, forward strand.
TTGTCCTGCCCTTAGACCGTGACCGAGCCATCATCACCCTTGTAGACAGCAATTTGCAGCGTGAGAATATCCTGCCATCGGAGCGGGCGTTTGCTTACAAGATGAAATCCGAAGCCATGAAGCGGCAGGGTTTCCGCACAGACTTAACCTCGTCACAAGTTGTGACGAAGTTGCGGACGGACGACAAGGTGGCACAGGGCTTCGGCGTGGGCAGGATGACCGTGCAGCGTTTTATCCGCCTGACGGAACTGATACCGCCGATTTTGCAGATGGTGGACGAGGGGAAAATCGCCCTCACGCCTGCGGTGGAACTGTCCTTCTTGAAGAAAGACGAGCAGGAAAACCTCTTTGCCACGATGGAGAGCGAAGAAGCAACGCCCTCACTCTCACAGGCACAGCGGATGAAACAGTTAAGCCAGAGCGGGCGGCTTGACATGGATACGATATTTGCGATTATGACGGAGGAAAAGGGCAACCAGAAAGAAACCTTGAAAATCAACACAAGCAAGCTGAAAAAATACTTTCCGAAGAACACAACGCCGAAGCAGATGGAGGAAACCATCATCAAACTTTTGGAGCGTGAGTTGCAGAGGAAACGCAACCGTGACAGCCGCTAATCTTCTTTTTTCGGGAAGTAAATACAGAGAGTTGAGGTATGGAGAATGAGAGAAATCCAGTATGAAATCGTAAAGGAAATCGCAGTATTGTCTACGGGCGACAGTGGCTACACAAAGGAAATCAATCTCATTTCATGGAATGGGAAAGAGCCGAAGTATGACATCCGCAGCTTTTCCCCGAACCGTGAAAAGTGCGGCAAGGGAATCACGCTGAACGCTGATGAAGCGGCGGCACTCCTTAAAGCATTACAGAAAGAATTAAACAGCGAGGATTAATGGTATCTGATTGGCAGGGCGGGGACATTTCCAAACTCTTCCCTGCCCTGTCTGGAAAGGAAGATTTAAGTATGGGCGAGGATAAGAAAGCAGATAAAAAGAGAAAGCGTATCGTGCCAAAAGCACCAGTGCAGATGATAATCAGCCGTGAATATGTCGGCACACAGACCGTTACAGAAGCGTTTGTCCCGATTATCTCCGAGGATATTCGGAAGAAGATTGCCGAGGGCGACACCTTCGACAATGAGGGGCTGTCCGCTTAGAATGTACGCAATGGGACATGAAAACAGATAGGACAGATACGGAGGTTTTACAGTATGGCAGGAATCAAAGAAGAAAAGAAAATCTATTTAGTCGGCATTTATTGCCGCTTATCTAAAGACGATGGTACGGATAACGAGAGTGCGAGCATTGCGACACAGAAATCCATCCTCACGGATTATGTGAAAAAGCAGGGATGGCACATAGCAAAAACGTATGTGGACGATGGTTATTCTGGTACAAATTTCCAAAGACCAAGTTTCCAGAATATGATAAAAGACATTGAAAGCGGTCTGATAAACTGCGTGATTACGAAAGATTTATCCCGTCTGGGGAGAAACTATCTTGATTGTGGGTTATATCTGGAAGTTTTCTTCCCAGAGCATAACGTGAGGTATATAGCGGTCAATGACGGCGTAGATACCTTGAATAAATCTGCTATGGACATCACGCCTTTCCGCAACATTTTAAACGAAATGTATGCCGCTGACATATCTGTTAAGATAAAATCGGCATATCGGGCGAGGTTTCAACAGGGGAAATTCATGGGAACTACCGCCCCTTATGGCTATATCAAAGACCCTGCCGACCACAACCATCTGCTGATAGATGATAAAGTGGCACATGTTGTAAAAGAGATATTCGACCTTGCATTAAAAGGGAATGGAGTTGCCAAAATTTGCAGACATCTTAATAAACAGCATATCCTACGCCCTGCCGCTTATGCGGCGGAGCGTGGCGAAACAGGCTTTGAACGTCATTTTGAGGGGAACGAGGACAAACGCTATATTTGGAGTGGGAACAGCGTGAGGAGCATTTTAAGAAGCCCGATATATGCGGGAAATCTTGTAGGCTACAAACGGATTGCCGCCAATATGAAAAGCAAGAAACGCCCCTCTAAGCTGCCCGAAGAATGGGAAGTGATACCCAATACCCATGAGGGAATAGTCACGCAGGAGGAATTTGATATTGTCCAACAGCTTATTACAAGTCGTAGGCTTCCACAGAACAAGGGAGGATTTGTAAATATTTTTGCAGGCGTTATCAAGTGTGTGGACTGCGGATGTGCTCTGCGGGCAATGAACGTACACAGGAGGAAACGCCCAGAGATTATCGACTGTGTACAGTATTCATGTAATAATTATGCAAGAAACGGAAGAAGCGAGTGTAGTGCCCACAATATAGAAGCAAGGGATTTATTCAATGCCGTTCTTGCCGACATCAACTGTTTTGCGGATATGGCAGTGAATGATGAAAAGGCGGTCAGGGCCATAGAAAAGCGGCTCACGGAAACAGACCAGAGCAGGGCGAAAGCATTAGAGAAAGAACGTAAGAAGCTGAACAAACGCCTTGCGGAACTGGACAGGCTGTTTTCCTCTCTCTACGAGGATAAGGTCATGGAGCGTATTACCGAGCGGAATTTTGAGATGATGTCGGGGAAATACCAGAAAGAGCAGCTTGAAATTGAAGCAAGGCTGAAAGAGGTGACGGAAACTCTTAATGAAAGCTACGAGAAATCACGGGGAATCCGTGACTTCCTCGCCCTTATCCGAAATTATCAAGGCTTAAAAGAACTGGATGCAACAGTTATAAACGCACTCATAGACAAGATACTTGTTTCGGAGCGTGAGAAGATGGCAGACGGAACAGTGAAGCAGGAAATCAAGATTTACTATAAATTCATCGGCTTTGTCGATGAATTACATATCATACCTACAAAACGGTGGGCAGCAATGCCCGCTAAAAATTGTACGGTGTGCGGCGTTGAATATGTCCCGGGCTCTGGTGCATCAAGGTATTGTCCTGCTTGTGCCAAGAAGATACGGAGGGAGAAATCAAACGAGAGCAAACGCAGGAGCAGAGAACAGAAAAGGATAGCATGTATGAACTGTCCGCAAAAAATGACCGACTGAAGCGGCTCAGCCTGTACCGGTGATTCGGGAGAGCATTTCGCTGCAGGACATAGACAGAAAGAAATGCTATTTCAATCCGGGCTGCGCTTTAGGGCTGTACAAACCGGAGGTTCCTGAAAAAATGCTGAAACTTCTGCAGAAATATTTCGGAGAAGTAAAAATGCACAATATTTGCTGCAGAAACAATCCGAAACTGGAAGAAGGTTCTGTTATCATTAATAATTGTGCAGGATGCGACCGCCGCTTTCGTTCTTTGTATGAAGATATCTGCACAATTTCATACTGGGAAGTGTTGAATGGCATTGCAGACTTGCAGCTGCCGGATTATACAGGCCTTACAGTGTCTGTTCATGATTCCTGCGGTTATCGGCATAAGCCGCAGGTACATCGCGCAGTCAGAAATCTTTTGCGGAAAATGCATGTGGAAATCGTGGAAGAGGGGCTTACAGGGACTAAATCCGTGTGCTGCGGTGACAACTTTTACGGACTGGTTCCTAATGAGCAGGTGGAGAAACGGATACAGCTGCGGGCTTCCCAGCTATCCTGCCAGGATGTGGTGGTATATTGCATTGGCTGCGTGCGGGGGATGAATGCGGCGGGGAAAATCCCCCATTATCTGCCGGATATGCTGTTTGGCCGCAAGACAGAACTGATGTCGGATTCTCTGAACCAATATCACACAAAGCTTGCAGATTATATTGCGCGGCATTAAGAGAGGAATCATTTATCTGGTTTTGATAAGCGATGTCCATGGAGAAGCAAGGAGAGAAAAGCAATGATTCTTTTAATTACAGGCGCCTCTCACACAGGAAAGACCCTGTTGGCACAAAAACTTCTTGAAAAATACAAATACCCGTATCTGTCCATAGACCTTTTAAAGATGGGCTTAATCCGAAGCAAAAATACAGAGTTGACGCCCGAAGACGACGAAGAACTGGAGACATATCTGTGGCCCATTGTGCGGGAAATGGTGAAAACAGCCATTGAAAATAAGCAGAATCTGATTGTGGAGGGCTGTTACATTCCTCTTAACTGGAAAGAAGATTTTTCAGAAAAATATGCCAGGGAAATTCAGTGTTATTGTCTGGTGATGAGCAGAGATTATATCGAAAAAAATTTTTCGGATATAAAAAAGTATGCGAATGTGATTGAACAGCGCATGGACGACTGTGCGTGTACCAAAGAAATGGTCATGGCAGACAATAAACACTATTTAGAACAATGCAAAAAGTATGGCTGTAACTATATTTTGATTGAGGACGATTATCAGATAGAGGTAAGGCTGTAAAGACAGAAACGAAAATTTGGACAGGAAAAGGAGGTGGCTCTATATGAAAGAGCGGGAAGAAATCATTCGTCTGTGGTTTGCCATGTGGGTTCAGCAAAAAGATATGGGAATTCATAAAATCTTTACGGAAGATGTAGTATATATTGAAAGCTGGGGACCAAAATACACAAATTGCACTACGGTAAAGCACTGGTTTCAGGAGTGGAATGCCAGGGGACGAGTGCTTATATGGGAAATAAAACAATACTTCCATAAAGACAATCAAACGATTGCAGAATGGTATTTTAAAAATGAGATGAAGAATGGCAGCATAGACGAGTTTGACGGAATGTCTCTCATAGAATGGACAGCGGACAACAAAATCAAACTGCTGCAGGAATTTGGGTGTAACCGCAATCATTATAATCCTTATGAAAACAGCGCAATACCCAGATTCCGGAATGAAAAAGTGAATTGGTTTTAGCAAGGCAGGGAAAGAATAAAACATGAAAAAAGGCTTGATTTCCTCTTGACAGAACTTCTAAATGGGTTCATACTAAAAACACCTTTAAAACATTTTCTGAGTCTGTCACATTTAGTACATATCGAGAATATGGCTTCCTGTAACAGCTCCAACCTTTCAGTTTCAGACGGCATTCGCCGCAAAATCCACCTTATAAAAATAAAAGACAGGCAGGTGATTTCTGTGAAAAACAGTTGACAAGCAGGGAAAAGTGTACTATCATGAAATATATAAACGAACATAAGTTCGTGGTTTGAGAGCAGCAGGAAAAGGAGATTAAATATGGCACAGATGGTCAAAGAAGATAAATTAAAGGCTCTGGATGGAGCACTGGCACAGATTGAAAAGCAGTTTGGAAAAGGTTCTGTGATGAAACTGGGAGATTCCACAGCCAATATGAATGTGGAAACCGTTCCTACAGGTGCGCTGAGTCTGGATATTGCCCTTGGTCTGGGCGGGATTCCAAAGGGAAGAATTGTAGAGGTTTACGGACCGGAGTCCAGTGGTAAGACAACCGTAGCTCTTCATATGGTAGCAGAGGTACAGAAAAGAGGAGGAATTGCAGGATTTATTGATGCGGAGCATGCTCTGGATCCTGCTTATGCAAAAAATATCGGAGTAGATATCGACAATTTATACATTTCCCAGCCGGACAATGGCGAGCAGGCTCTGGAAATTACAGAAACCATGGTGCGTTCCGGCGCTGTGGACATTATCATTGTGGACTCTGTAGCCGCACTTGTGCCAAAGGCAGAGATTGAAGGCGATATGGGAGATTCCCATGTGGGGCTTCAGGCACGTCTTATGTCACAGGCTTTGAGAAAGCTGACAGCTCATATCAGCAAATCCAACTGTATTGTTATTTTCATTAACCAGCTTCGTGAAAAAGTGGGTGTTATGTTTGGAAATCCGGAAGTTACTACGGGTGGACGTGCACTGAAATTCTATTCTTCTATCCGTATGGATGTGCGCAGAATTGAGACACTGAAACAGGGCGGAGAAATGGTAGGAAACCGAACCAGAATCAAAGTCGTAAAAAACAAGATTGCGCCTCCGTTTAAGGAAGCCGAATTTGACATTATGTTTGGAGAAGGAATTTCCAGAGAAGGGGATATTTTGGATTTGGCGGCTAATATCGGCGTAGTGAATAAAAGTGGTGCATGGTATGCTTATAATGACGGAAAAATTGGACAGGGACGTGAAAATGCCAAGAAATATTTAAAAGAAAATCCGGAAATTTCCGAAGAAATCGAAAAGAAAGTGAGAGAATTCTATAGTCTGATTCCGAAAGAAGAAGGCGCGGAGGCGCAGAATGCAGACAGTACAAATACGGAGAAATCCGTAGAGGGTCTTCAGCCTGCAGAGCGTAATAAAGAAGATTAAGGAGGGGAACTTCCATGACGGTTACAGAGATAAAAGCTGTAACAAAACAGAAGTTTCAGGTGGAACTTGACGGGCAGGAGACCTTTGTTTTATACAGGGGTGAGTTGTCCCGCTATGGAATTGAGGAGGAGAGGGAACTTTCTCCGGAAGTATACCGGGAATTGGTGGAGGAGGTGCTTACAAAGAGGGCAAAGCTTCGAGCCATGCACCTTCTTCAGAAAATGGACCGGACAAAAGCAGATTTAAGAAGAAAACTGGAGCAGAGCGGTTATCCCGTCCAAGCCGTGGAAGCGGCTCTGGATTATGTGGAATCCTTCCACTATATTGACGATGCCCGCTATGCAGCCATGTATATAGAAAATCAAAAGAGCCGAAAAGGTATGGCGAGAATCCGCATGGAACTTGTACAAAAAGGCGTATCCTCAGAAATTATACAGCAGGCCTTTGAAGAAGCAGAGGAAAAGACAGATTCCAGGAGTGTCATCCGGCAGATGCTGGAGAAAAAACGAAGAGGGGAAGGCCCTTTGGAGGAAAAAGAGAAGCAGCGGTTATATGGCTTTTTTATGCGGAAAGGTTTTTCTTCTTCTGATATTTTGGCAGTTTTTCGCGAATTGTGAAATTACACAGAAATACGGTTTTTACTTCATGGTTTTCTGTTGACTTTTTTCAAAATTCAGTATAAAATTATACTGTTGTATCCGTACAATGAAAACTAAATAAGGAGGTGCTCCTGTGATAAGCTATGTAATAATTGCAATTGTTGCTGTAGCTGTTTCACTGCTGATTTCCATTCCGGTGACTGCAAATATTTCAGTGAAGAAAAAAGCGGAAAAAGATGCGGAAACTATCGGTACAGCGGAAGTGAAAGCAAGAAGCATTATAGATGAAGCATTGAAGACTGCTGAAACAAAAAAACGTGAAGCTCTCTTAGAAGCAAAAGAAGAAAATCTCCGAACCAAGAACGAGTTGGAAAAAGAGACAAAAGAGAGAAGAAACGAACTTCAGAAGTACGAAAAACGTGTTTTGTCGAAAGAAGAGGCTCTTGATAAGAAAGCAGATGCTTTGGAGAGAAGAGAAGCCGAGTACACAGCAAAGGAAGCAGAATTAAAGAAAAAAGAAAAGAAAGTCGATGAATTACAAGGACAGAGAGTACAGGAACTGGAAAGAATTTCAGGTCTGACCTCCGAACAGGCAAAAGATTATCTGTTGAAAACTGTTGAAGACGAAGTAAAAATTGACACCGCCAAGCTTTACAAAGAATTGGAAAGCAAGGCAAAAGAAGAAGCCGATAAAAAGGCGAAAGAGTATGTAGTAACTGCGATTCAGAAATGTGCAGCAGACCATGTGGCAGAAGCGACAATTTCTGTTGTACAGCTTCCGAGTGATGAGATGAAAGGTCGTATCATCGGACGTGAAGGACGAAACATCCGAACACTGGAGACGCTGACAGGTGTGGATTTGATTATTGATGACACTCCTGAGGCTGTGGTGTTATCCGGATTTGACCCTATCCGAAGAGAAGTCGCCCGAATTGCTCTGGAAAAATTGATTGTAGACGGACGTATTCATCCGGCAAGAATTGAAGAAATGGTTGAAAAGGCTCAAAGAGAAGTTGAATCTATGATGAGAGAAGAAGGAGAAGCAGCGGCACTGGAAGTTGGTGTCCATGGTATTCATCCGGAACTCATTCGTCTTCTGGGCCGCATGAAGTTCCGCTCCAGCTACGGACAGAATGCATTGAAACATTCTATCGAAGTGGCACAGCTGGCAGGTTTGCTGGCAGGCGAAGTAGGAACAGATATACGAATGGCGAAAAGAGCAGGTCTGCTCCATGACATTGGTAAGTCTATCGACCATGAGGTAGAAGGCTCCCATATTCAGATTGGTGCTGACTTATGTAGAAAATATAAAGAATCACAGATTGTGATTAATGCTGTAGAGTCCCATCACGGCGATGTGGAACCTACATCCCTGGTTGCCTGTATTGTACAGGCTGCAGACGCAATTTCTGCGGCAAGACCAGGTGCGAGAAGAGAAACTTTAGAAACTTATACCAACAGATTAAAACAGTTAGAAGACATTACAAACTCCTTTAAGGGAGTAGATAAATCTTTTGCTATTCAGGCAGGAAGGGAAATTCGTGTTATGGTAGTACCGGAGCATGTTACAGATGCGGATATGGTACTTTTGGCCAGAGACATTTCCAAACAGATTGAAGCAGAACTGGAATATCCGGGACAGATTAAAGTAAACGTAATCCGCGAATCAAGAGTTGTAGATTATGCCAAGTAATAAAATCGACTGAAACGATGAAAAAGAAAAGACCCCAAGGGAGAGTAATCCGGGGTCTTTTTTCTTTTGGGAAAACATAGACTGTAATGGGTGAAGAGAATGAAAAAATATAGTAAAATGTTTTCCATATTATATATGGCAGGGTTTGCAGCGGGAATTGTGTGCACGAATCTGCTTTTTGAGAAGACGGGCTATCAGAGCAGTCTTTTGTCCATATATCTGGCGGATGCAGTGCAGAAGGAGACAGAAAAGGCAGGTCTTTTCGGAGAATTGCTGGTAAGAAGAGGAGTCTTTTTTGGATTTGGAACCATTTGTGGTCTGACTGCGGTGGGAGTTCCGCTGGTTGCCATGAGTCTTATCTGGTTTGGATTTCTGGCGGGAAGTCTTATGACAACATTTTTGCTGGAATACGGTATTCGGGGAATTTTCCTGGGAATTATATCCTTTGTGCCCCAGATGTTTTTTTATGTTCCGGGTTGGTTGATTTTTTTCTTTTCTGTAATACAGATGAGTCAGAAATTTTGGGGAAACCGGAAAAGAGAGTCGGCAGACTATCGGGCCTATTTCTTTTTTCTTTCCTTGGCAGCCGTGTGCCTGCTTTTGGGAATCTGGCAGGAAAGTTATGTTAATCAAAATCTTTTAAACTATATTTGGAAAAAATGGGTTTGAGTTCATAAAAAATTAATATTTAGCAACTTACCACATGTGGTATTTGAGTAAAAATAATCGTTCGATATGTTGTGTAAAAGGGGAAAACCTTTTAAAAACAGGGATTTTTGTTAAATTAAGGTTTGATTTTTGTGTGATATATGATATATAATCAAACTATGCCTACAGAAGGGGAATGAAATATGAAGTGCGAAATAGAAGAGTTTATTGGCTATTTACATAATACCAGAGGCACTTCCAAAAATACAGAAGTTTCATATGAACGTGATTTGAAAAAGCTGGAGCGTTTTTTGACAGAGGAGAAAATAGAGAGTGTAGAGCAAGTCAATGCCACACTTTTGAACTCTTATGTTATGTACATGGAGAGAAAGAATTTTGCAGCGTCATCTATTTCCAGAAGTATTGCTTCTATCAGAGCGTTTTTTCATTTTTTATGTCAGACAAGAAGCTGGAAAGAAAATCCGGCTGAGCATTTGAAAGCACCGAAGATAGAGAAAAAAATGCCTGGTATTCTCACGATAGATGAAGTGGATTTGCTTTTGAAGCAGCCGCGGGAAAACACGGCAAAGGGAATCCGGGACAGAGCTATGCTGGAACTTTTGTATGCCACTGGTATCAGAGTAAGTGAATTAATCAGCCTTACCTTAAAAGATATTAATTTGAAACTGGGATATATTACCTGCAGCAGCGGGGAGAAGGAGCGAGTGATTCCATTTGGAAGTGCTGCGAAAAGGTCTGTGGAACATTATATGGAAGGGGCCAGGGCAGAACTTTTAGGTTCTCAGGAAAGTGAAATGTTGTTTTTAAACTGTTCCGGGAAATCTATGAGCCGTCAGGGGTTCTGGAAGGTACTGAAAAGCTATGCGGAGGCAGCAGGTATTCAGCAGGACATTACACCTCATACCCTGCGCCATTCTTTTGCCGCCCATCTGGTACAGAATGGTGCGGATTTAAAAAGTGTTCAGGAAATGATGGGACATTCAGACATTTCCACCACCCAGATTTACATGAATATGAACATGAATAAGATTCGGGATGTGTATATGAAAGCGCACCCCAGAAGATAAAAAGCAAGAAAAAGCCCTTTGGGGTATGCCAAGAGAAAGGTATACGCTCAAAGGGTTTTGTTTTGTACGGATATCAGCAGAGTTCTGCAATGGTATAGATGAGTTTTTCGGTATCTTCCCAGCCAAGGCAGGGGTCTGTGATAGATTTGCCGTAAACGTGGTCAGGACCGATTTTCTGGCTTCCTTCTACCAGGTAACTTTCAATCATAACGCCTTTTACCAGATTACGGATATCCGGGGAGACCAGACGACTGTGGAGTACTTCTTTTACAATGCGAATCTGCTCCTTGAATTTTTTGCCGGAGTTGGAGTGGTTGGCATCAATGATGGCAGCAGGATTTGCCAAGTCTTTTTCCCGGTACATATCCAGAAGACGCTGCAAATCTTCGTAATGATAGTTGGGAATCGTATTGCCATGTTTGCTGACGGCGCCTCTTAAAATGGTGTGGGTCAGAGGATTTCCCTCAGTAGCCACTTCCCAGCCTCTGGAGATAAAATCGTGTCCGGCTTGTGCTGCAATCACAGAATTTATCATAACGGAGAAATCACCGCTGGTAGGGTTTTTCATACCTGCCGGAATGTCCAGGCCGCTGACCATAAGGCGGTGCTCCTGATTTTCTACAGAACGGGCGCCGATGGCAACGTAGGAAAGTAGGTCAGAAAGATAATGCCAGTTATCGGGATAAAGCATTTCGTCAGCGGAAGTCAGACCTGTTTCGGCAAGAGAACGCAGGTGCATTCTGCGAATAGCCAGAATACCGGCCAGAACGTCAGGCTTAGCTTCCGGGTCAGGCTGATGCAGCATGCCTTTATAGCCCTCGCCTGTGGTGCGCGGTTTGTTGGTATAAATACGGGGTACCAGTACCACACGTTCTTTTACTTTTTCCTGCAGACGGGCCAGGCGGTTGGTGTATTCGCAGACAGATTCCTCGTTGTCTGCAGAGCAGGGACCTACAATGACAAGAAATTTGTCTGATTTTCCGGTGAAAATATCCTGAATCATGGTATCACGGATGGCTTTCGCTTTTTTTAATTTTTCGGGTACCGGAATTTGTTCTTTGACTTCATCCGGGGTGGGGAGTTGTTTGATGAATGAAAAACTCATGGCAGTCTCCTTTGTATTTCGTAATCAATATTCTTCAAAACCAAATTATAATACAAGAAAACAGTATTGTCGATAGTTTTGCACAAAATACTTCAAAACTTTAAAGCGATTATGTGTGAAAATAATCGCGAAGAAAATAAACAGACAAAAGTGTGGACAAAAGTTCGCTGACAATCAGTCCCCAAAGGTATCCGATAATGCCGTATTTTGGAATGACCAGGCAGACAAATGCCAGACGGACTCCAAGCCCCAGGGTATTCAGCAGGAAACTTTGGTTTACCAGCCCCAGACCATTTAAAATGCCGCCCAGGGTACCGGAGAGGTACAGGCAGGGACAGATAAAGGACAGGATTTTGATAAAGGTTCCGGCAAACTCGCTTTTGAAAAGAAGCAGCCCCAGGAAATTGCCTGCAAAATAGAAAAAGGCAGTAGACGCTGCCCCTAAAAGCAGACAGTATTTCATAGAAAGAAAGATACTGCGCCGGATGTGGTTGCGGTTGCCAACAGCCTGCTGCTCGGCTACAGAGGGAAGCAAAACCGTAGAAACGGCGTTGGTAATAGCAGAGGGAAAGAGTATCAGCGGCAGAGCCATTCCGGTGAGAGTCCCATAGACAGAAAGGGCAGAGGCATTGTCCAGTCCATACAGCCTAAGATGTCCGGGGATGAGCACAGACTCGATACTGTGCAGCAGATTGACTAAAAGCCGGTTGCAGGTCAGAGGAAAGGAGAGACAGACAATGGCTTTTATATCTGCAAAAGGCGATTTCATAAAGCGCAAAGAATATTGCTGTTTCTTATAATCCAAAAGAATAAAAAATCCGGAGAACACCATGGAGGCCAGTTCTCCGCCCAGAAGTCCGCTGACAGCCAGGGCGGGTGTAGGGGAAATTCCTTGTTCTGTCTGAATAAGAAAAAGAAGATAGGAAGTGCCAATACGAGCGCACTGTTCCAGAAGCTGCGCAGCAGCCGGAACGGCCAGTTTTTTCCGGGCAAAGCAGTAGCCGTTGACACAGGCATGAAAAGTTCCCATGGGAATGGAAAGAGCCATGATTTTTAAAAGGGGAGTACAGCTTTCTTCCAAGAGAATGTGCACTGCAAACCAGGAGGCATGACGGTACAGGAAAAAAGAGGACAGCAATGCAATCAAAACGGACAGGAAGGTGGAAAGGAGAAAAATATCTCTGGCTCCCTGCTCGTCTTTTAAGGCAGCTCTTGCGGCTGTAAATCTGGAGATTGCGGTCTGAATCCCTCCTACAGAGAGGGCAAAACACAGGGTATGGATGGGGAAAATAAGCTGGTAGATTCCCATGCCCTGCGCACCAATCACCTGGGAGAGGAATATTCTATAAATAAATCCCAGAATTTTTGTCAGGAATCCGGAGAGGGTTAAGAGCAGGGTTCCTTTTAAAAGCAGATGCCTGTCGTTCATAGTTTCACCGATTTTTCCTTTTTCCTAAATATATTCCCAAAAGGTGCTTGACAGAACAGAGGAAAGGTGATATTCTACTTCCAGATTAGAAATCCGACTAAAATAGTAGGAATTGAAAAGAGGCGATAAATTGAAACTTTCCACAAAGGGCAGGTATGGTCTGCGGGCGATGATTGACCTGGCGCTGTATAGTGATGAAGAGGCAGTGTCCATACAAAGTATTTCTGCCAGACAGAACATTTCCGACAATTATCTGGAACAGCTTGTGCGCAAGCTGAAGAAAGAGGGACTGGTGGTCAGCGTCCGGGGAGCCCAGGGTGGTTACAGACTGGCAAAGCCGGCAGATGAAATTTCGGTAGGAGATGTGCTAAGAGCTTTGGAGGGCAGCCTGGAGGCAGTTTCCTGCGGCGAGGGAAATAACCTTCACTGTCAGGGAGAAGACTTATGCGTGACCCGGTATGTCTGGCAGAGAATTAATCGAAGTATTCAGGAAACAGTGGATTCCATTATGATAAGCCAACTGGTAGAAGAAAGCCGCAAGGTGCGGGAAAAAGGACAAATTAAAGTGCAAAAATGTGATTAATAGGAGATGAAGATTATGAAGACGAGAATTTATCTGGATAATGCAGCAACTACAAAGACTTCTAAAGAAGTAGTAGATGCCATGCTTCCTTATTTTACAGAGGATTACGGAAATCCTTCCAGTATTTACGAAATTGGACAGAGAAGTAAAGAGGCTATTACAAAGGCCCGTGAGCAGATTGCACAGGTGATTGGCGCAAAAACGGAAGAAATTTATTTTACCGCAGGCGGCAGTGAGTCTGACAACTGGGCGTTAAAGGCGGCTTTTGAAGCATATTCAGGCAAGGGCAATCACATCATTACTACGAAAATTGAGCACCATGCGATTTTGCATACCTGCGAATATCTGGAAAAACAGGGCGCCAGAATCACCTACCTGGATGTAGATGAAAACGGTCTGGTAGATTTGGAGGAACTGCAGAAAGCCATCTGTCCAGAAACAATTCTGATTTCTGTTATGTTTGCCAACAATGAAATCGGAACCATTGAGCCGGTGAAGGAAATCGGTATGATTGCAAAAGAACATGGGGTACTTTTCCATACCGACGCAGTACAGGCATTTGGTCAGGTTCCCATTGATGTAAACGAGATGAACATTGATATGTTAAGTTCCAGTGCCCATAAGATTAACGGACCCAAGGGAATCGGCTTTCTCTATATCCGCAAGGGCGTGAAAATCCGTTCTTTTGTACACGGCGGTGCCCAGGAAAGAAAGAGAAGAGCCGGAACGGAAAATGTACCGGGAATTGTAGGTTATGGTGTGGCTGCCAAAAGAGCGGCAGAGAGCATGGAAGAGCGCACAAAAAAGGAAAGAGAACTGAGAGATTATCTTATTGAGAGAGTCTTAAAAGAGGTTCCTTATGTAAAATTAAACGGAGACCCGGTAAAACGTCTTCCGAATAATATGAATTTCAGTTTCCGGTTTATCGAAGGGGAATCCCTGCTGATTATGCTGGATATGAAAGGAATTGCAGGTTCCAGTGGTTCTGCATGTACTTCCGGTTCCTTAGACCCTTCTCATGTACTTCTGGCTATCGGCCTGCCTCATGAGATTGCACACGGTTCTCTGCGTCTGACTCTTGGGGAAGACATTACGAAGGAAGACTTGGATTACACTCTGGAGCAGATAAAAGAAATCGTGGGAAGACTGCGGGAACTGTCCCCGTTATATGAAGATTTTGTAAGAAAACAGGAAAAACAGAAACAGTAAGAAAAATAAGAGAATTTTTTGAATAAACGGAGGAATTTATTATGTACAGTGAAAAAGTTATGGACCATTTTCAGAATCCAAGAAATGTAGGAGAAATCGAAAATGCCAGTGGTGTGGGTACTGTAGGCAATGCAAAATGTGGAGATATTATGCGTATCTATCTGGATATTGACGAAAACCAGATTATCAGAGACTGTAAGTTCAAAACCTTTGGATGCGGTGCAGCAGTGGCCACTAGCAGCATGGCAACAGAACTGGTAAAAGGAAAAAACATTCAGGAAGCACTGCAGATAACCAATAAAGCGGTTATGGAAGCGCTGGACGGACTTCCGCCAGTGAAGGTGCACTGTTCTTTGCTGGCAGAAGAGGCTATTCATGCAGCATTATGGGATTATGCGGAAAAGAATGGAATCAAAATCGAGGGACTGACCAAACCGAAATCTGACATTCATGAGGGCGAAGAGGAAGAAGAGGAAGAATATTAATGGCAAAGAAAAAGGTAGTGGTAGGGATGTCCGGCGGTGTGGATTCCTCTGTGGCAGCCTGGCTTTTGAAACAGCAGGGGTATGATGTTATTGGCGTTACCATGCAGATATGGCAGGAGGAAGACCGGGAGTTTCAGGAAGAAAACGGGGGCTGTTGCGGTCTGAGCGCCGTAGACGATGCCAGAAGAGTAGCTCAAGTGCTGGATATTCCCTACTACGTCATGAATTTCAGAAAAGAGTTTAAAGAAAATGTCATTGATTACTTTACCAGAGAGTATCTGGAGGGCAGAACACCCAATCCCTGTATCGCCTGTAACCGTTATGTGAAATGGGAGTCCCTTTTAAAGAGAAGTCTGGATATTGGCGCCGATTACATTGCTACCGGACATTATGCCAGAGTGGAACAGCTGCCAAACGGCAGGTATGCTATCCGCAATTCGGTTACTGCAAAAAAAGACCAGACCTATGCGCTTTATAATCTGACACAGGAACAGCTTTCCAGAACATTGATGCCGGTGGGAGACTACACAAAAGACGAAATCCGCCGTATGGCAGAGGAAGCCGGACTTCCCGTGGCACATAAAAAGGACAGTCAGGAAATCTGTTTTGTGCCGGATAATGACTATGCAGGTTTTATTGAGAAGCATACAGGCAGAAAAACAGAAAAGGGTAATTATGTCCTGGAAGACGGCAGTGTTATCGGGCAGCACCAGGGAATTATCCATTACACCATTGGCCAGAGAAAAGGTTTGAATCTTGCCATGGGTCATCCCGTTTTTGTGACGGAAATCCGTCCTGAGAGCAACGAGGTAGTCATTGGAGAAAATGAAGATTTATTCGTATATAGTCTGCTTTGCGACAGGGTGAATTTTATGGCCATGGAAAAGCTGGAGGAGGGCAGAAATCTTACAGCAAAAATTCGTTATAATCATTCGGGTGCACCTTGTACACTAAAGGATGCAGGTGACGGAAAGGTAATAGTGACTTTTCAAGAACCTCAAAGAGCCATCACGCCGGGACAGGCTGTCGTCTTTTATCAGGGCGAATATGTGGCAGGAGGCGGCATTATTCTGGGAAAAGCATAAAGAATAGGCAGATAAGAAAAAGGGCTGCTGTATCAGAGGAAAATCGTCTGATACGGCAGCCTTTTTGAGACTGGAAATCTGGTTTTTAAAGCTTTATAAATTCCGGTTTTCTCTTTTTAAAAATGGTATAATACCGGAATCCACAGGCTTTTAACAGCTCGCCCATTTTTGGAAAATCGTAAGCCATATGTTCCGGTGTATGGCCGTCAGAGCCCAGCGTCAGAATTTCCCCTCCCAGTTCCCGGTAGCGAGTCAGAATATCCTCTGTGGGGTTTGGGTGACCCAGTCCATATTTAAAGCCCGCACTGTTACATTCCAGTCCAATGCCCTTTTCAATCAGAGTTTTGAGAATTTCGTCCAGAATATCCCTGTAAGCCCAGTAAGAATAATCTTTGTTTTTCTCAGGGCCGTAGCGTACCACATAGTCAATATGCCCACAGGTATCAAAGCAGGAGAAAGTTTTCAGGTTTTCCAGAACCACTTCAAAATACCGATGGTAGGCCTGGTACTGGGTTCTGCCCTCATAAAAATCTTTCTTATAGGGGTCCAGACGGTCGGCTACATGGACGGAGCCGATGAGAAAGTCAAAGTCAGAAGAAGTGGCAAGGGTCGGAATTTCCTTTTTTAAATGAGGCTGAAGTCCCATTTCGAGACCGAAAAACACAGAGATGGTATCTGCGTATTTTTCTTTCAGTTCCCGGCAGGTTTTTTCGTAGGCAGGCAAATCAACCAGAAAGTTCAGCTCTCCCGGGGGAAAATCCAAATCCATATGTTCTGTAAAGCAGATACCGGGAAGCCCCAGGGCAATGCCTCTTTGAATCATGGACTCCATAGGAGCCTGGCTGTCACTGGAAAAAGAGGTATGCAGATGAAAATCATAATACATGGCAAAACTCCTTTACTGTAAAATATGCTTTTTTCTACATTATAAACGCTGATTTGCAGGGGTTTCAAGTGGTATTACAGGAAATTGCTATTTCATAAAAAGGAATTTTGAAAATAGACTTGAATTTTTGGATAAAAACAGGTACAATATGGACAAGGTTGATGTTTCTTTAACGAAGTTAGGCTTTAAAGCTAAACTCTGTTAAAGAACTCCCATATAAATCAATCACTTTTAGGAGGAATGAAAATCATGGCAGTAAAAGTAGCAATTAATGGTTTTGGACGTATTGGACGTCTTGCATTCAGACAGATGTTCGGAGCAGAAGGATTTGAAATCGTTGCAATCAACGACTTAACATCTCCAGCTATGTTAGCTCACTTACTGAAATATGATTCTACTCAGGGTAGATATGAATTAGCTGATAAAGTAACAGCAGGTGAAGATTCCATCACAGTTGACGGAAAAGAAATCAAAATTTACGCAAAAGCTAATGCAGCTGAACTTCCTTGGGGAGAAATCGGTGTAGACGTAGTTCTGGAGTGTACAGGATTCTACACATCTAAAGACAAAGCACAGGCTCACATTGATGCAGGCGCTAAGAAAGTTGTTATTTCCGCTCCGGCTGGAAACGACCTTCCTACCATCGTTTACAATGTAAACCATGAAACATTAACAGAAAATGACAACATCATTTCTGCAGCTTCCTGTACAACAAACTGCTTAGCTCCTATGGCAAAAGCATTAAATGACTTAGCTGAAATCCAGTCCGGTATTATGTGCACAATTCACGCTTACACAGGCGATCAGATGACACTGGACGGACCACAGAGAAAAGGTGATTTAAGACGTTCCCGTGCAGCAGCAGTAAACATTGTTCCTAACAGCACAGGTGCTGCAAAAGCTATCGGATTAGTTATTCCTGAATTAAACGGAAAATTAATCGGCGCTGCTCAGCGTGTACCGACACCTACAGGTTCTACAACAATCTTAACAGCAGTTGTAAAAGGAAACGTTACAAAAGAACAGATTAACGATGCTATGAAAGCAGCAGCTACAGAATCTTTCGGATACAACACAGATGAAATCGTATCCAGTGATATCGTTGGTATGAGATTCGGTTCTCTGTTCGACGCTACACAGACAATGGTTCTTCCATTAGACAACGGCACAACAGAAGTTCAGGTTGTATCATGGTATGACAACGAAAACTCTTACACAAGCCAGATGGTTAGAACAATCAAATACTTCGGAAAATTATTAAACAAATAATTTCAAGTATTTATAAAGGCTCAGGAAGGGGTCCGGTCTATTGTGGGCCGGACCCCTTTCGTTTTTTCAGACCCGAAGAATAAGGAAAAGGAGGCATTTTTTAATGCTCAATAAAAAATCAGTTGACGATATTAACGTAAAAGGAAAAAAAGTCCTGGTTCGCTGTGACTTTAACGTACCCTTACAGGAAGGTAAAATTACAGATGAAAACCGCCTGGTAGCAGCTCTTCCTACGATTAAAAAATTGATTGCTGACGGCGGCAAAGTAATTCTCTGCTCCCATCTTGGGAAACCGAAGGGAGAAGCAAAACCGGAATTATCTCTTGCCCCGGTTGCAAAACGTCTGTCTGAATTATTAGGACAGGAAGTAACATTTGCAGCTGATCCGGAAGTGGTAGGACCAAACGCAAAAGCAGCGGTAGACGCTATGAAAGACGGCGAAGTTGTTTTGCTGGAAAACACACGTTACAGAGCAGAAGAGACAAAGAACGGAGAAGCTTTCTCAAAAGAACTGGCCTCTCTTTGCGATGTATTTGTAAACGACGCATTCGGTACAGCACATCGTGCACACTGCTCTAACGTAGGTGTTACACAGTTCGTTGACACAGCAGTAGTAGGCTACTTAATGCAGAAAGAAATCGATTTCCTGGGAAATGCAGTGAACAATCCGGAAAGACCATTTGTTGCAATTCTTGGAGGCGCAAAGGTTTCCAGCAAGATTTCTGTTATCAACAATCTGCTTGATAAAGTGGATACTTTAATCATTGGCGGAGGAATGGCTTATACTTTCTCCAAAGCAGCAGGCGGAAACATTGGTATTTCTCTGTGTGAAGATGATTATTTACAGTATGCCCTTGATATGCAGAAAAAAGCAAAAGAAAAAGGCGTGAAATTACTTCTTCCTGTAGACCACAGAATCGGAGATGCTTTCTCCAATGACTGCAACATCCAGATTGTTAAGAGCGGCGAAATCCCAGAAGGATGGGAAGGTATGGATATCGGACCTGAAACAGAAAAACTTTTCTGTGACGCGGTAAAAGACGCAAAAACAGTTGTATGGAATGGACCAATGGGCTGCTTTGAAATGCCGAACTTTGCACACGGAACAGCAGCAGTGGCAAAAGCACTGGCTGAAACAGATGCAACAACTATCATCGGTGGCGGTGACTCTGCAGCAGCTGTAAATATTCTGGGATATGGCGACAAAATGACACATATTTCCACAGGCGGCGGTGCTTCTTTGGAATTCCTGGAAGGAAAAGAACTCCCAGGCGTTGCAGCAGCAAACGATAAATAAGTCAGGGTCGGGCTTTAAAAGACACCAAATATAAGAAAGAAGGTTATTCCCATGGCAAGAAGAAAAATTATTGCTGGAAACTGGAAAATGAACATGACTCCAAGTGAGGCTGTTGAACTGGTAAACACATTGAAACCACTGGTGGCAAATGAAGAAGTAGACGTGGTATTTTGTGTTCCTGCTATTGATATTGTACCGGTTGTAGAAGCTGTAAAAGGCAGTAACATTCAGGTGGGTGCAGAAAATATGTACTTTGAAGAAAAAGGCGCTTACACAGGCGAAATTTCACCAAACATGTTAGTAGATGCAGGTGTAAAATATGTCATTTTAGGACATTCCGAGAGAAGAGAATATTTCGGTGAAACAAACGAAGACATTAACAAAAAAATGCACAAAGCATTTGAGCACGGTTTAGTACCGATTATGTGCTGCGGCGAAACTCTGGAACAGAGAGAGCAGGGCGTAACTATGGACTTTATCCGTCAGCAGGTAAAAGTTGGATTCCAGGGAATTACTGCAGAGCAGGCGAAAGAAGCGGTTATCGCTTATGAGCCAATCTGGGCTATCGGAACAGGCAAAACAGCAACTACAGAGCAGGCACAGGAAGTTTGCAAGGCTATCCGTGCATGTATTGCAGAAGTGTATGACGAAGCAACTGCAGAAGCTATCCGTATTCAGTACGGCGGTTCTGTAAATGCTGCAACAGCTCCGGATTTATTTGCACAGGCAGATATCGATGGCGGTTTAGTTGGCGGCGCTGCATTGAAACCAGATTTCGGTAAAATCGTAAACTATAAATAATCAAAAGCGATGGATATTATGTAACAACGGAAAGAGAGACCTTGTATGGAAAATTCTGTGCAGGGTCTTTTTTGTATAGCAGAAAAGTTTTTTCAAGAACTCTTACACCCCTTCCAAATCAAAAGGCGGTGTATATTCCTCCTTTGCGCTGCTTTTCTTCTGCATAAACCCTTCGGTCAGTCCCAGGGCGATGGCAGTGTCCAGGACTTTGTTGTATTCATAACTGGTAATGCGCCGGTTGATTTCAGGATAATCGCTGCTTTTATAAAAAGGCGTGTACTGGCTTAACAGGCTGAGCAGGAAGCTGTGTTTGGGAAGTGTTTCCTGCAGCCAGGTAAGGAGTCTTATGGAATCTTCTTTACAGCCCGGAAGTACCATATGGCGTATAATAACTCCTTTTTGCAGAATGCCCTGACTGTCAAAAACAGGAGAGGGACATTGCTGTACCATTTTGATAAGGGCAGGACCGGCAAAGGCAAAATAGTCTTTTGCTTTTGAGTAGCGCAGGGAAAGTGCTGAATCAAAATATTTTAAATCCGGCAGCCAGATGTCCACATAGTTTTTCAGTAAATCAATCATTTCCGGTTTCTCATATCCGCTGGTGTTATAGACAACAGGGATGGTCAGACGATTTTTTACCAGTTCCAGAGCAGGAAGAATCTGAGGCAGAAAATGGGTAGCAGTTATCAGATTAATATTGTGCGCGCCCTGTTCCTGAAGCGAAAGAAAAATTTCTCCCAGACGTTGGGGCGTCAAGTCTTTTCCGATTTGTCCGCTGCTGATGGCGTGATTTTGGCAAAAGCAGCATTTTAAGGTACACCCGGAAAAGAAAACGGCTCCGCTGCCTTTGGTACCGCTGATACAGGGCTCTTCCCAGAAGTGCAGGGCAGCTCTGGCCGCTTTCACGGTGGAGAAACAGCCGCAGTAGCCAACACGATGGTTTCTGTCAATTTCGCAGTTTCTGGGGCAGAGCCGACAGTGGGAAGTGGAAAGAAGAGGATGTTCAAGTACTTGTTTCATAAAATAGATGGTCACCTTTCCTGATAAATTTTGTTTTATGCTTTTTTCATCATATAAAAACTTTAGGGATATTTCAAGAGAAAACCAGAAAAGGGTTTCTTTTTGGGATTTTTTGGAGTAAAATAGCGTATGTGAACCGGAGAAATTTGGAAAAGCAGAGAAAAAGGATGTTTATATTCATGTCAGGGAAAAAAGACAATAAGAAAGAAAAATTGAAAAGCTTGAAAAAAGCGGATGAAAGACTGAAAAAAGAGAAAAAAGGTGTAAAGAAAACAAAAAGGAAGAGGGGTTCCGGCAAGAAAATTGCTGTGGGAACAGCGGCGGCAGCGGTATGCATTCTGGCAGCAGGTTATGTGGCTGGGGCTGTGTACTATCAGAATCGATTTTACCCCGGAACGGAAATTAACGGCGTGAAATGCGGCGGACAGACTGTGGCAGAAGTGAAAAAGGACGTTAAGGAAACTTCCGAAACTTATACGCTTACCATTCAGGAAAAAGACGATAAAAAGGAAATCATCAGCGGGGATACGATAAAGCTCACATATAAAGACGATAAAGGTCTGGAAAAGACCAAGGAGAAGCAAAATTCCTGGATTTGGCCTGTGCAGATTTTTGGAGACAAAACTTATAAAGTCAGTATGGACAGTTCTTATGATGAGGCCAGCCTGACCAGTGCAATCGACCAGCTGCAGTGTCTGCAGGATGCCAATGTGACCCAGCCCCAGAATGCTTCCATAGAAGATAACGGAACCTCGTATGTGATTGTTCCGGAAGTGTTGGGAACGGCACTGGATAAGGAAAAGACGGTTGCTGCTATTAAAGAGGCAGTGGATACACGAAAGGAAACTCTTTCTTTGGAAGAGGCAGACTGTTATTTGAAGCCGACAGTGCTGCAGACAGATGAAGCGCTGAAACAGGAGGCGGACAGACTGAATACGCTGACCAGTGTACAACTGAGTGTGAATTTTGGCAGCGGTACGGAAACCATTACCAGAGACATGCTGAAATCCTGGCTGAAAAAAGGAGAGGACGGCAGTTACAGTTTTGATGAAAGTGTCGTAAAACCAGTAGTTATCGGCTGGTCTGAAAAATATAATACTTACGGCAAGGCAAGGGACTTTCAGACTTCCGGAGGCGCCACGGTACATCTGACCGGCGGGGACTATGGCTGGAGAGTGTGGCAGGACAAGACGACAGAAGCGCTTATGGCTGCTTTGAATGAAGGCAAGAGCCAGGAACTGGAAGCTACCTGGCTGTACAAGGGACAGACTCATGGCGGAAACGACATTGACGGAACCTATGTGGAAATTTCTATCAGTAAGCAGCGTATGTGGTTTTACAAAGACCATGTATGCCTGGTAGATACTCCTGTAGTAACCGGAAATCCAAACAAAGGAAACGGAACCCCGGCAGGAGGTGTCTGGAGGCTGAAAGATAAAGCCAGTCCCTTTACGCTGGTTGGAAAGAAGCCGGATGGAAGCATTGATTATGAAGAACCCGTGAATTACTGGATGCCCTTTAACGGAGGAATCGGGATTCACGATTTGACCAAGCGAAGTGAATTCGGAGGTGATATTTACCTCTACAATGGTTCTCATGGCTGTATTAATACACCTCTTGAGAATGTGAGAACGATTTATGAAAATATTGAAGTGAATACGCCTGTTGTTGTGTATTAATATTATGCATCATTCTATGCATAAAAATAGGTGAAAAAGGCCGCTGTGCAGCTGATATGTATATATTTGATATTTACAGATTAGAAATGCACAGCGGTTTTGGCATATTTTTCGCTTGCAAAGAGAGAGAAAAGCTGATATAATGCATAGCAGTTGAATAAATATGCATTATATACAGAATAAATGAATATTATATGAATAAAGGAGAGGCAATTATGAAAAAGAAAATTTTAGTTATGGCAATGACCGCCGCTATGCTGGCGGCAGCAGGATGTGGAAGTGGAAAGAGCGCAGAACCGGTGGAGATTTCTTCAAAAGAAGACCTGGCAGATTTAAAGATTGGTGTGCAGATTGGTACTACAGGAGACAGCCAGGCGACAGAAGCGGTCAAAGAAGATAAGCAGGTAAGCCGTTTTAACAAGGGAGCCGATGCGATTCAAGCGTTGAAAAACGGAAAAATTGACTGTGTGGTTATTGACTCTCTCCCAGCAGAAAAATTTGTGGAAGCAAACGATGATTTGAAAATTGTAGACGGCATTTTTGATAAAGAAGAATATGCTATCTGTCTGAAAAAAGGCAACACAGAACTGAAGGAAGAAATGAATCAGGCGTTGAAAGAGTTAAAGGAAGATGGAATCTTAGAGCAGATTCAGAGCAATTATCTTGGAGATGAAGTGGGAGAACACCCCTATGAATCTCCTGCGGACGCAGACCATTCTAAAGGAACGCTTACTATGGCTACCAATGCAGAATTTGAGCCATGGGAATACAAAGAAGGCGATGAAATCGTGGGAATTGATGCGGATATTGCAAGAGCGATCTGCGATAAAATGGGATATGACCTGAAGATTGAGGATATGGCATTTGAAATGATTCTGGCTACCGTAGATACCGGAAAAGCAGATTTCGGTGCTGCTGGTATGACCGTCAATGCAGAGCGTGAAAAAAGTGTGGACTTTACGGACACTTATGCGGAAGCTACTCAGGTAGTCATTGTGAAGAAATAATAAGGAGACAGAAGATATGTTGGAAAATTTACAGGCATGGTTTCAGCGCTACTTTGTGGATAACGGCGCAACCTCTTGGTGGCTGGAAGGTTTGAAAACAACCGTTCTGGTTACCCTGCTGGCCCTTTGTATCGGTGTGGTGCTGGGATTTCTCATTGCCATTATCCGTACCACTCATGAGCAGACAGGAAAGCTGAAACTCCTGAATCTGCTGGCAAAGATTTATCTGACGGTTATCCGCGGTACACCGTCCATGATTCAGATTTTGATTTTCTATTCCGTGGTTTTTGCCAGTGTGAATCTGAATAATATTATCATCGGCGGAATTGCCTTTGGTATTAATTCCGGCGCTTATGTGGCAGAAATTGTCCGTTCCGGTATTATGTCTATTGACAAGGGACAGACAGAAGCGGGCAGAAGTCTGGGACTTTCTGCAGTGCAGACTCTGTGGCTGATTATTATGCCTCAGGCATTTAAAAACGTGCTTCCTGCGCTGATTAATGAGTTGATTGTACTGTTAAAAGAAACAGCTATTATTGGTTATATCGGCACTACAGATATTACAAAAGCGGCAACTCTGGTACAGAGCCGTACTTACAGTGCGTTTGTGCCTTTGATTTCAGCGGCTGTATTCTACCTGGTGCTGGTTATGCTGCTGACCCACTTTATGGGCAAACTGGAAAGGAGGCTGCGCAAGAGTGAACACTAAAGGAGAAGTTTTGATTCAGGTGCAGAACCTGCAGAAATCTTTTGATGGAAATGTGGTTTTGGATGGAATTTCCACCGAAATCCACAAAGGAGAAGTTGTGGCTATTATCGGACCTTCCGGTTCCGGTAAATCTACGTTTCTGCGCTCTTTAAACCTTATGGAGGAACCTACAGGGGGAAAAATCCTGTTTGAAAACGTGGATATTACAGATCCCAAGGTGGATATTAACCGTCATCGTCAGAAAATCGGCATGGTATTTCAGCAGTTTAATCTGTTTCCACATAAGACCGTGAAGGAAAATATTATGCTGGCGCCGGTGACTTTAAAGCTGATGACCCAGGAAGAGGCTTCTAAAAAGGCCGATGAACTGCTGGAGAGAGTGGGACTGCCGGATAAAGCAGGAGCCTATCCGGGACGCCTTTCCGGAGGTCAGAAGCAGCGTATTGCCATTGCAAGAGCCCTGGCTATGAATCCGGACGTTATGCTTTTTGACGAGCCTACTTCTGCCCTGGACCCGGAAATGGTAGGGGAGGTTCTGGAAATTATGAAGGAACTGGCCCATACGGGTATGACCATGGTAGTGGTAACTCATGAAATGGGATTTGCAAGGGAAGTAGCCAGCCGTGTGCTGTTTGTGGACGGAGGAAACATTCAGGAGGACGCAGAACCTCAGGAATTTTTCGGCAATCCGAAGAATCCCCGTCTGAAAGAATTTTTATCAAAAGTACTGTAATGGAAAACTGCCAAAAGAACAGTTGTCATCCCCAAAGACCGCTTGTTCTTTTGGCAGTTTTGTTGTTTGAAAAATTTTGTGGGAAATATTTGGAAGAGGCAGAAACGGAAATCTTGGGATTGAAAAATCTGGGATTTCTGTTAAAATATAAACGGGTAAAAAGTTAGTAAATCAAATTTTATATAAGGGAGAAATTACTATGAGTAAAAAACCAACCGTATTAATGATTCTCGATGGCTATGGATTGAATGACAAGTGTGAGGCAAATGCGGTCTGCGAAGGAAAAACACCGATTATGGACCAACTGAAAGCACAGTGCCCATTTGTAAAGGGAAATGCCAGCGGTATGGCCGTAGGTCTTCCGGAAGGGCAGATGGGAAATTCAGAGGTCGGACACCTGAATATGGGGGCAGGCCGTATTGTATATCAGGAACTGACAAGAATTACAAAAGAAATTGAGGATGGAGACTTTTTCAAAAATGAAGCTCTGTTAAAAGCTGTGACAAATGCAAAAGAACAGAACAGCGCCCTGCATTTATTCGGTCTGATGTCAGACGGCGGTGTGCACAGCCACCTGACTCATGTATTCGGTCTTCTGGAACTGGCTAAAAGAGAAGGGCTGTCCAAAGTTTTTGTACACTGCTTCCTGGATGGAAGAGACACACCTCCTACAGGCGGCAAAGGTTATGTGGAACAGCTTTGTGCGAAAATGGAAGAACTGGGTGTAGGACAGGTTGCCTCCGTTATGGGACGTTACTATGCAATGGACCGCGATAACCGCTGGGATCGTGTGGAACTGGCTTTCAATGCCATGACAAAGGGCGAAGGCGTACAGGCTGAATCTGCTGTGGAAGCTATCCAGGCTTCTTATGACAATGATAAGACAGATGAATTTGTTCTGCCTACTGTCATTGTGAAAGACGGAGCACCAATCGGAACAGTAAAAGACAAGGATTCCGTTATCTTCTTTAACTTCCGTCCGGACCGTGCAAGAGAAATTACAAGAGCCTTCTGTGATGATGACTTCACAGGTTTTGCGAGAGACAAGAGATTGGATCTGACTTATGTATGCTTTACAGAATACGACCCGACGATTCCAAACAAAGAGGTTGCTTTCCATAAAGTATCCATTAACAATACTTTCGGAGAATTTCTGGCAGCAAACGGTCTGAAACAGGCTCGTATTGCAGAGACAGAGAAATATGCCCATGTAACCTTCTTCTTTAACGGTGGTGTGGAAGAGCCAAACGAGGGAGAAGACCGTATTCTGGTAAAATCTCCAAAAGTTGCAACTTATGATTTAAAACCGGAAATGAGCGCTTATGAAGTATGCGATAAACTGGTAGAGGCGATTAAATCTGACAAATATGATGTCATTATCATCAACTTCGCAAACCCGGATATGGTTGGACATACCGGTGTGGAAGCAGCTGCTATCAAAGCCATTGAAGCAGTGGACGAGTGTGTGGGAAAAGCGGTAGAAGCAGTGAAAGAGGTAAACGGACAGATGTTTATCTGTGCAGACCACGGAAATGCAGAACAGCTGGTGGATTATGAAACAGGCGCACCGTTTACAGCACACACCACAAATCCGGTTCCGTTTATTCTGGTAAATGCAGACCCGTCTTATGGCTTGAGAGAAGGGGGCTGTCTGGCAGACATTGCGCCAACCCTGATTGAATTAATGGGTATGGAACAGCCGGCAGAAATGACAGGAAAATCTCTGCTGATTAAAAAATAAAAAGTATACAAAGTTATCCTTTTAAAATCCACAGGATTTTGTGTAGTATTCCGGGTTGTATTTTTACAGCCCGGGTGCTATGATAAAGTCACATTTCAAAAGAAATCTAAAACATCAGGGCCAGTCGGCCGAACAATCCAAAACATGAAAAATCGAAAGCAGGAAAACAGATAAGACTGTTATATGCTATGTTTTTATGCTGCATGGCACATCCGTGTTCTTTTTCTGGATTCCTGGGAAAGGGGACACTATGAGCAGTCATGGAAAAAGAAAAATACGTATCTGGGGAGTAGTGCTTTCGCTGCTTCTCTGTCTTTGCACTTTTGTGCAGGCAGCAGAACTTGGAAAAGTAACTATGGAAAGAGGAAGATGGGTGGAATATCCCCATTATTGGGGTGTTCATGGCACCTATTTTTATACGGCTCACACGGAACAGGGAGATTATACCGCGTACTGTCTGGAGCCGGACAAAAATTTTGTGCCGCCCGGAGAGTATGAGCCGGAGATGCAGTCGGACAATGAAGGCCTAAGAGCAGCTCTTTATTATGGTTACGGAGGACCAGGACAGGGAGCCTATATTGATCAGTCTGCCTATGAAGGTCTGGGAGATTCTTCGCTGGAGGATGCCAAATATGTGCGTACCCATCTGGCGGTTTCTTATTTTTTTGACAGAGAAAATGCATTTCACAACATGGATGAAGCAGATGTGAAAAAATCCGGTGTGTGGGAATTTATTGACTGGCTGGAGGGAAGAGAGATTCCTTCCGTTTCTTCCCGGTTTTCCAAAACTTCCTTGTCTGCTTATTATGAAAAGGGGACAGATTATCAGAGAACAGAAAGTATACAGTATCTTTCTGAAAATGGAGAAAACAGGATTTCTTTTACCTGTCCGGAGGGTGTAAAGCTGCATAAGGAATCTACCGGAGAAATTCAGACCGGACAGGTCAGCGTAAGCGCAGGGGAAAGCTTTTATTTTTCCGCACCTTTGGATACAGCATCTAAAACAGGCGAAATCTGGCAGTCCGGAAAATTGTATGGGGAAAAGGATGGCAGATGGGAAGCCATGGTATTGCCTGCAAAAGGCGATTCCCAGACCTCCGGTTATGGATGCTTCCATATAAAAAATGCACAGCCCACAGAATTTCAGGTGAAGTGGACAGTTCTGGGAAACCTGGAGATACAGAAAACCGATGCACAGACAGGGGAAGCCGAGGCCCAGGGAAATGGAAGCCTGCAGGGCGCTGTCTATACGGTGAGTAAAGACGGACAGGAAATCGGAAAGATTGAGACAGACGAAAAGGGCTACGGAAGATTGGAAAATCTTGCAGCAGGAACTTATACGGTAAAAGAGACAAAGGCCCCTGCAGGATACGAACTGGATGCCCAGACGTATACTGTGGCGGTACCAGGGCAGGATGGCAGTACGGATGTAAAAATTCATTCAAAAGAAAAACCCATAAAAGTGCGGCTAAAACTGCAGAAAATTGACCATGAGACAGGAAAGCCCGTACCACAGGGAAACGGGTCTTTAAAAGGCGCAGAATATACGGTTTATGCGGCCGAGAACATTGGCAGTCTGAAAAAGGACAGTCCGGCCGGGAAAATCGTAACGGATGAAAAGGGAATGGGTGTGTTGGAAAATCTTCTTCCTGGAAGTTATTATGTCCGAGAGACGAAATCCTCCCCAAAATATTTTTTAGATGAAACCAGATATGAAGTTACTTTTCCACTGGATGGAGGAAAAACAGAAGAAGTGATTACCAGCAGAGAGAAGCCCGTAAGAGGACAGATTGAACTGCAGAAACAGGATGCAGAAACCGGGGAACACAAGCCGCAGGTCACAGGAGCTGTGTTTGAAGGGGCTGTTTACGGTATTTATGCAGAAGAGGACATAGGTTCCTTGAAGAAGGGTGAGAAGGTGACTGAAATCAAGACCGATAAAAAGGGGTACGGAAAAGCGGAAAACCTCTTTTGCGGCATTTACCGGGTAAAAGAATTATCTGCGCCGGAGGGCTATCTTACAGATGAGAAAGAATATGTTGTTACCATACCAGAGGCGGAAGAAGACAGTACACAGCTGAAAATTCTCATAAACAGTAAAGAAAAACCCATAAGAGGAGATGTGTCCCTTACAAAACTATTAAAAGAGGACCAGGAGGAGGATGGTTTCAAGAAGCCCGGGGCAGGCATTTCATTTACTTTTACTGAAGTGGGAAACGAGAAAAACCAAGTGACGATTACTACGGATAAAAACGGCTATGCGTCTACAAAAGACGAAAAGTATCCACAAGGGCGGCTTCTCTATGGGACTTATCGGGTAAAGGAATCCAACACACCGCAGGGTTATACACCGGCAGCGCCTTTTGAAATCACAATAAAGGAAAAAAATCAGACTTTATATTATATTCTGGAAAATGATGAGATTCTGTGCCCGGTAAAAATCGTGAAGACGGCAGCGGATACGGGAAAAGTAATAGCTAAAGAAGGAACGAAATTTAAAATTCAGAAACAGACAGAAAAAGGATGGGAGGACCAGGAATTTTTAGTTTCCATGTATCCCCAGGAAACCAGACAGACGATTTTTGAGACCGATGAAACCGGAAGTTTCCACTTGCCCCAGAAGTTAAAGGCAGGACAGTACCGTGTGGTGGAAATACAGCCGCCCAAAGGCTACGCTCTAAACCCGGTGCCCTTGGAATTTTCCGTATATAATGGGATGAATCAGGGAGAAAATCTGGAAGTCCTTTTTGCAGATAAACCACAGCAGGGAAAAATTCGTCTTGTGAAAAAAGATGAGGATACCAAAGAAAATGTGGGAACAGGGTTTGTATTTTCCGTTACTGCCGGGGAAGATATCTATACTGCAGACGGAACGCTTCGGATGAAAAAGGGAGTAGAAGCTGAGCGGATTACCACAGGAGAAGACGGGACAGCAGTGACCGGGCCTTTGTATCCGGGAAAATATATTTTAAAAGAAGAACAGCCGGGAGAATATTATGCAGCCAGTCAAAAGGTTTACGAGGTACTTTTGGAGGCGGGAGAGGGAGAAGAAATTTTCCAGGTGGAGTGTGAAGCAAAAAACAGGAAAACCAGAATTGAAGTTGTGAAGACCGAAGCAGGAGAAGCGGGAAAAACGCTTCAGGGAGCGGAGTTTATACTGTTTGAAGAAAAACAGCTGACACAGGAACAGATTGCGGGAACGGCAGAATTACCAACAGAAGGCGGACAGGTGCTGGTGACCGATGAAAAGGGAACATGTACGGCCGTGAATCTGAAACACAAAACCATTTATTATCTGGTTGAGACAAAGGCGCCGGAAGGGTATGCGCATAATGGGAAGCGCTATAAACTGGCGGTAGATGAAAAGGGGCTGATAGATGGAAAAGAGACTTGCAGACTGGAAATTGAGAATTATCCCATTGTTTTGGAAGTTTCCAAAAAAAGCCAGGAAAGCAAAAAGGAATTAAAAGGTGCCAAACTGACATTGGAAGAAGAAAATGGTGCTGTACAGGAAACCTGGGAGACCGGAGAGAAACCTCATGTTATAAAATATCTGAAGCGGGGGAATTATATTATAAGGGAAGAAAAAGCGCCCAAAGGATATAAAACGGCGGCGGAGATACGGCTGGAGGTAAAAGATACGCCAGAAGTCCAGAAAGTCGAGATGACAGATGAATTTTTAAAAGGAAAATTGTGGGTTACAAAAAAGGATGAAGAAAGCGGAAAGATATTGGGCTCTGGTTTTGTGTTTGTGGTAACGGCAGCAGAAGACATCTGCAGCCCGGAAGGGGAAATTGTGTGGAAGAAAGGCGATACGGTGCAGGAGATTGTCACAGATGAGAAGGGCATGGCCTGTGCGGAAAATCTGTTTCCAGGAAAATATCAGGTTGAAGAGAAGCAATCCGGGGAATATTATGCAGTAGACAAAGGAAAACATGAGGCAGAGATACGAGTGACAGAAGGAAACAGTACAGAAGACTGCAGTTTTACGGTATTCAACAGCAAAACCAGAATTACACTGGAAAAAACAGATGCCCGAAAGAAGAATCCCATGGAACAGGTAGTATTTGTCGTTGCAGAAGCAGAGGCGTCACAAAAGGAAATGACAAGAAAAGAACTTTTAGAAAAGGGAAAAGAAATAACAACTGACAGAGAAGGAAAAATTTCCCTTACAGAATTGAAACATCAGAAAGCGTATTTCTTTACAGAAGTAAAGACAAGAGACGGGTATCAGTTGGACGAAACAGTATATCGGATTCCGGTAGATGAACAGGGATTGATAGACGGGAAAAAAGAGAAGACCTTAAAGTTGGTAAATGAACCTGTTGTGAAAAAAGAAACACCAAAAGCTGCAGAGGCGGTAAAAACGGAAGATGAGAGCAGAGGTGTGCTGTTTCTGTTTCTTTTAGCAGGCAGTGCCGGTATTTTGGGGGCAGCTTTAAGAGGCAGAAAGAAGAAAAGACACTAGAACCAGAATTTGGCATAAAGTCAGGAGGTATTTGCCATGAACCGCTATTTACCTATCAGAAAGGTTTACGCCAGAGAAGTGCTGGATTCCAGAGGGAATCCCACAGTAGAAGCAGAAATTACGGTAGGAGAAGGTATTGTGGGAAAGGACGGATATACCGGAAGGGCTATTGTTCCCTCCGGTGCATCCACAGGAAAGTTTGAAGCTTTGGAACTGCGGGACGCAGAACCGCGTTACAGAGGCCTGGGAGTACAAAGGGCAGTAGAGCATGTCAATACCGTGCTGGCAGACGCAGTGCTGGGAGAAAATGCACTTTGCCAGAGCCGGATTGATTGTCTGCTTCTGGAGGCAGACGGCACAGAGAAAAAGGAGCATATGGGAGCCAATGCCATACTGGCTGTATCTCTGGCGGTGGCAGATGCGGCTGCAAAGGCTATGCGCATGCCTTTGTACCAGTATCTGGGAGGCTGCAAAAGCACACAGCTGCCAGTACCTATGATGAATATTTTAAATGGCGGGAAACATGCAGACAACACTGTAGATTTTCAGGAATTTATGATTATGCCTGTAGGCGCCTGCTGCTTTAAAGAAGGACTTCGCATGTGCGCAGAGGTTTACCATACGCTGAAAGAGTTTTTAAAAGAGCGAAAATTGTCTGCAGCTGTAGGAGATGAAGGTGGATTTGCGCCGGATGTACAGGGGGCAAAAGAAGCTTTGGCTATGATGGCAGAGGCTGTAAAGCGCGCAGGCTATACCCTTGGGAAGGATATCTGTTTTGCCATAGATGTGGCAGCCAGTGAGCTGTACGAAGAAGACAAAAAGGCTTACTATTTTCCGGGAGAATCTTTTATGACTGGCACAGAAGTCTATCGCACAGCAGAAGAGATGACCGCTTACTACGAAGAACTGACAGAGACATTTCCCGTTTTATCCATTGAGGATGGGTTAGACCAGGAAGACTGGGAAGGCTGGCAGAGGCTGACGCAAAGACTGGGGCAGAAAGTACAGCTGGTGGGGGATGATTTGTTTGTTACCAATACAGAACGGATTGCCAGGGGAATCACTATGGGCGCCGGCAATGCGGTGCTGATAAAAGTTAACCAGATTGGGACTTTGACAGAGGCCATGGAGGCTGTGGAACTGGCTCATAAAGCGGGATACCGAACCATTCTTTCCCATCGTTCGGGAGAGAGTGAAGATACGTTTCTGGCTGACTTGGCTGTGGCAGCGGGCAGCGGACAGATAAAGGCAGGTGCGCCCTGCAGGGGAGAGCGGACGGCAAAGTATAACCGCCTTCTTGCCATTGAGGATATGCTGGGAGAAACTGCCTGCTATGATTATAAGGGGATAAATGGGAATCTGCGAAAATAACAGTTGAAATCATGCTGCGCCTGTGTTAAACTTTAGATGTTTAGCAATTAGGAGGTGTGAACGTGGAAATTTTGAGAATTGTTTTGACCGTACTTTTCGTTATAGATTGTATAGGCTTATCTGTTATTATTCTGATGCAGGAAGGAAAGTCCCAGGGACTGGGAAGTATTGCCGGAATGGCAGATACTTACTGGGGGAAAAATAAAGGACGCTCCATGGAAGGCGCAATGGTAAAAGCAACCAAAATTATGGGGATTTTATTTTTTGTGCTGGCGTTAGTATTGAATCTGAACTTTTAAACATGGCACTCTTGCATTGCAAGGGTGTCATCTTTTTAACAGGAAAAGGAGAAAATTTGAAGAAAAATCAACAGCTGAAAAAGAGGAAAAAAATTTTATATGAGTTGATGTGCTGCAAGGAATATGAGCCTATGAGAGCCAGAGATTTGGCAGTGCTTCTGCAGATTCCTTCGGGAAAAAGGGAGGAACTGCACAAGGTACTGGATATACTCCTGAAAGAAGGGAAAGTCACCATCAGCAAGCGCGGCAAGTATGAGGCTGTGAGAAAGCCGGAAAAAGACCGCAGAAAACAGACAGAAAAACAGGAGAAAAAAGAAAAGACCGGTTTGGGATATAAAAAGGGCCATGTTTATACAGGAACCTTTATCAGTCATCCCAGAGGCTTTGGTTTTGTAGAAATTCCCGGTGAGGAAGAGCGACAGGATATTTTTATACCGGAAGAGCAGGTAGGACGGGCCTTGCATGGAGATACGGTGCAGGTAACGGTACAGAAGGAAGAAAAGAACGGACGGCGTTGTGAAGGTGCAGTGACAAGGATTCTGGAGCATGGAATCGAAGAAATCGTGGGAACTTATGAGCAGTCGGCAGGTTTTGGCTTTGCAGTGCCGGACAACCAGCGGTTTGCCAGAGATATTTTTATTCCCCAGGGAAAGGCTATGGAAGCCGAGGACGGAGATAAAGTTCTGGTGAAGATTAAGGATTATGGTCGGGGAGGAAAATCTCCGGAAGGAATCGTGACAGAAATCCTGGGAAAGCCGGGAGAAAAAGGCGTAGATGTCCTGTGTGTGGCGAAAAGCTATGATTTGCCCATGGAATTTCCGGAAAAGGTGGCCAATCAGGCCCAGCGCGTAAAAGAGACGTTAAATGAGGGAGATTTTTATGGCAGAGAAGATTTGAGGGATGTGGTTATGGTTACCATTGACGGGGAAGACGCCAAAGATTTGGATGATGCGGTTTCTCTTACAAAGGAAAACGGCCTGTATCATCTGGGGGTACACATTGCAGATGTAAGCAATTATGTGCAGTACAGCAGTGCTTTAGACAGAGAAGCACTGAAAAGAGGCACCAGTGTCTATTTGGTGGACCGGGTAATTCCCATGCTGCCCAAAAAACTTTCCAATGGTATCTGTTCTCTGAACGCAGGAGAGGACAGACTGGCGTTAAGCTGCCTGATGGATATTAATGAAAAAGGAAAAATTGTGTCTCACCGCATTGTGGAGACCGTCATCCGGGTGAATGAGAGAATGACATACACAGACGTAAAAAAGATTCTCCTGGGTGAAGACGAAGCGGTGACAGAGAAATACAGAGAACTGGTTCCCATGCTTTTGGAAATGGGCGAGCTTTCCGGACTCCTTCGGAAGAGAAGAAAGAAGAGAGGAGCCATTGACTTTGATTTCCCGGAAAGCAAAATTCGTCTGGATGACAGTGGAAAGCCAGTGGAAATTTATCCTTATGAACAGAATGTGGCTACCCGGCTCATTGAAGACTTTATGCTGGCTGCAAATGAAACGGTAGCAGAAGAATATGCGCTTTTGGGCCTGCCTTTTGTATACCGGACACACGATACTCCCGATGGGGAAAAGATGGAAGCTGTACTGGAAATGGTTCATCAGGCAGGAGTAAAAGTGAAGAAAGCAAAAGAAGAAATCAGCCCAAAAGAAGTGCAGAAAATTTTAAAAGAGCTGGAAGGCATGGAATGTGAGCCGTTTTTTGCCCGGCTGCTTCTGCGTTCTATGAAACAGGCCAGGTATACCACCCAGTGCAGCGGACATTTTGGCCTGGCTGCCAAGTATTACTGTCACTTTACGTCTCCTATCCGCAGGTATCCGGATTTGCAGATTCACAGAATTATCAAGGAACATCTGCGAGGCAAGATGACAGAGGCAAAAATTCGCCACTATGCGGAAATTCTGGAGGAAGTGGCAGGACAGTCCAGTGCTATGGAGAGAAGAGCCGAAGAGGTAGAGCGGGAAACCGTTAAAATGAAGAAGGCAGAGTTTATGAAGCAGCATATTGGCGAAGTCATGGAGGGAACTATTTCAGGCGTGACGGAATGGGGACTGTATGTGGAACTGCCTAATACGGTGGAAGGTCTGGTGCATGTGAATTCCATGCGGGATGATTATTACACATATGAGAAAGAAAAGTACCGCTTTGTGGGAGATATGACGAAAAAGGTATATTCCATGGGGCAGAAAGTAAAGGTTCGGGTAGAACAGGCGGACATTGCCACAAAAACCGTGGATTTCAGTTTGGAAAGGGAGGATTAAGTCATGGCAAAAGAATTAGGGATTCGTCTGATTGCAAATAATAAAAAGGCATACCATGATTATTTTATAGAGGACACTTATGAGGCAGGGATTGAACTGGCGGGTACAGAGGTCAAATCCCTGCGCATGGGAAAATGCAGTGTTAAAGAGTCTTTTATTCAGATTGAGAAGGGCGAGGTGTTTATTTATGGTATGCATATCAGCCCTTATGAAAGAGGCAATATTTTTAACAAAGACCCTTTAAGGGTGCGTAAGCTTTTGCTTCATACCTATGAAATTCGGAAAATAGAAGGCAAAATCAGAGAAAAAGGGTATACTTTGGTACCTTTGAAGGTATATTTTAAAGGCAGTCTTGTGAAAGTAGAAATGGGCGTGGCGAAAGGCAAGAAGCTTTACGATAAGCGGCAGGACATTGCAAAAAAGGACCAGAGAAGAGAGACAGAGAGAGAATTTAAGGTGAAAAACCTGTATTAACTGCAGGGCAGGAGAGGAGAACAGACCATGATGAAATTTAAAGATATGCCGTATGAAAGAATTGATTTTGTACAGGTAAAAGAGCAGCTGAAAAAATTGATGAAGAAGCTGGAAGAAGCGGGAAGCGGGGAAGAGCAGTTTGCTGTTCACAAAGAGTTTTATAAACTCAATGACAGGGTGCAGACCCAGGTGACGCTTTGTTCCATTCGCCATACCATTGACACCACAGACGAGTTTTATGAGAAGGAACAGAATTACTATGATGAACAGGTGCCCGAGTATTCCAACTTATGTGTGGAATATCAGAAGCGGCTCTTTGCTTCCCCGTACAGGGACGTTCTGGAAGAAAAAATAGGGCCTGTGGCATTTAAAAATATGGAAATTGCCATGAAGTCTGTGTCCGAGGAAGTCATTCCACTGATGCAGGAGGAGAATGCACTGGTGACAGAATATGAAAAACTTCTGGCCAGCGCTAAAATTGACTGGGAAGGGGAAACCCTGAATCTTTCTCTTTTGACTCCTTATCTGAAAAGTAAAGATCCTGAAGTGAGAAGAAGAGCAGCCCAGAAACAAAATGCTTTCTTTGACAGTATTGCCGATAAATTGGATGAGTTGTATGACAAACTGGTAAAAAACAGAACAGAGCAGGCAAAAACACTGGGATTTGAGACGTATACACCTCTGGGATATCTGCGCATGCAGAGGAACTGTTATGGAAGAAAAGAAATTGAAAATCTGAGACGTCAGGTGAAGGAAGTATGGGTTCCTTTTGCAGAAGAGCTTTTTGAAAAAAGGAGAGAGCGTCTGGGACTTGAGCATATGACTTATACAGACGAACAGGTATACGGACCAGAGGGAAATCCCCAGCCGGAAGGAACGCCGGAGGAAATTCTGGCAGCAGGACAGGAGATGTATGAAGAATTGTCTCCGGAGACAAAAGAGTTTTTTGATTTTATGATGGAAAACGAACTTTTAGATGTCTTTGGCAGAAAGACAAAAGCAGTGGGCGGATATATGACGTACCTTCCGGACTATAAGGCACCGTTTATTTTTGCCAACTTTAACGGCACCAGCGGAGATGTGGACGTTATGACTCATGAGTGCGGCCATGCGTTCCAGGGATACCTGGCAGCAGAAGACCCTATCCGGGAACATGCAGATATTGGTATGGAAACTGCGGAGATTCATTCCATGTCCATGGAATTCTTTACAGAACCTTGGTATCATCTGTTTTTCGGAAAAGAGAAGACAGCCGATTACACCGGTATGCATTTGGAGGATGCTGTGATTTTTGTACCGTACGGCTGTATGGTGGACGAATTTCAGCATGAAGTGTATGACCATCCGGAAATGACGCCTCAGCAGAGGAAAGAGGTGTGGAAAAAGCTGGAGAAGGAATATAAGCCTCATATGGATTATGCAGGGCTGGACTTCTTTGAAAGAGGCTGTTTCTGGCAGAAACAACACCATATTTACAGTTTCCCTCTCTACTATATTGATTATGTGATTGCCCAGCTTTGTGCTTTTGAGTACAAAATCTGGATGGATAAGGACCGCCGGGGAGCGTGGGAGAGTTATCTGAAATTATGCAGGATTTCCGCTTCCGAGTTTCATACTGATTTGTTACAGCAAAGCGGCATAGAGTCTCCCTTTAAAGACGGAGTTATCCGTAAAATTGTGGAGAATTTAAAAGAAATTGCTTGAAAAGTTTCGGCCAGAAAGATATTTGTCTTTGTGCAAAAAACACAAATGCGAGAATTTTGCCAGAAACAGTTGACAAAACTTCATAATTTATTATAATAAAGAAGATTGATTCACAACATTAAGAAAACAAAGTATTAAAGTTTTCAGTGTGAAATTCTAGCAGAGAGGAAGGAAATCAATATGAAAATGAAGAAAGTATTGGCAATGGCCCTTGCAAGCGCAATGATTTTATCTTTAGGCGCATGCGGAAGTTCTTCAGGAGACAAAAAAGCAGAAGGCACTTCTGACGGTGGCGCAAAAACAGAAACAAGCAGTACAGGTTTTGCAGGAACACCGGAGGAGGATTCCTACACAATCGACTTACGTGCAGAACCGCCTGAATTAAACAGTATGCTCACTACAGACGTGGCATCAGGAGATATTCTCCGTATGGTTATGTCCGGTCTGTATAAACTGGATGAAAATGATAAACCGGTGCCAGACCTTGCCGAAGAAACTACTGTAAGCGATGACAAACGTACTTACACTATGAAACTTCGTCAGGATGCAAAATGGACAAATGGAGAACCTGTAACAGCAAATGACTTCGTGTTCGCTTATCAGGCAGTTTGTAACAAAGAGACAGCTTCTTCCTACGCATTTATTATCTATGATAATCTGTTAAATGGTAAAGAAGTATATGAAGGAACAAAAGACCCTTCTGAACTGGGTGTAAAAGCCATTGACGACTATACTCTGGAAGTTACTTTCGTAAACCCGATTCCATATGCAGAGCACCTGTTCTCATTCTCAACCTACTATCCTGTAAACCAGAAGGCTTACGAGGAAATCGGTGCAGAGCACTACGGAGATGAAATGGATCAGCTGGTAACAAACGGTGCGTACACCATCAGCGAGTGGGTACACAATGACCACATTACACTGGCAGCAAATGAAGATTTCTATGACCCGGACAGAGTTGCAGTAAAAACCGTTCGTTATAATATGATGAATGATTCCAATGCACGTATGAACGCATTCCAGGCTGGACAGATTGACTGTATCAACCTGACAGGTGACCAGACCGTACAGGCAGAGTCTCTCGGCATTCATGTAGAAAACTATGTAAACAACAGCAACTGGTATATTCAGTTTAACACAAAGAAAACAGACAAAGGCTTGGACAATGCAAATATCCGCCGTGCACTTGGTCTTGCTCTGGATACACAGAGTCTGTGTGACAATATCTTAAAAGATGGTTCCGTACCGGCTACAGGTCTTGTACCAACCGGTATTGCAGGAGCAAATGATGTGCTGTATCGCGAAGCGGCTGGAGATATCACCGGATACAATGCAGAAGAAGCAAAGAAAGCTCTGGAAAAAGGTCTTCAGGAAACAGGACTGAAAGCAGAAGATTTGAAATTATCTTTCCTCTGTGATGATTCTGACGGAGCTCAGAGAGATGCACAGTTTATGCAGGAACAGTGGAAATCCGTACTTGGTCTGAATGTAGAAATTACACCACAGCCATTTAAGTCACGTCTGGCTTCTATGGATTCCGGTGATTTCGATATGGTATACGCAGGCTGGTCTCCGGACTACAACGATGCCATGACATTCCTTGACCTGTTTACTACAACAAATGGAAACAACTATGGTAAATACAGCAACACAGAATATGATAAACTGATTGCTGACGCTATGGTGGAAGCAGACCCGGCAGCTCGTCAGGATTTACTGGTTAAGGCAGAAACTCTGGTAACACAGACAGACGCAGCAGTTTACCCAATTTACTTCAGTGCTGTTTCTTATGCCGTGTCTGACAAGGTGCAGAATATGACTCGTACCGGTTTCCAGGAATTTGACTTTACAGACGCTAAATAATTTCGGAAAGCGGAAAGAAAAAATTTTATAAGGTTATTTTAGATAGGAGCTGTTGTTCTGGAATCAGAGTGGTTTCTCACACGGCTCCTGTCTGTTTATGTAAAGCGCAAAAACTTTTGCGCTTTACATAAACAGAACATAAAAATAATAAAGTAAAGAAAACAAAAGAAAGGAGCTGTCTATTTTGTCTAATCGGATACGCTACATTTTAAAAAGAATTATTTATTCTTTTATTACTATTTTAGTTCTGGTAACTATCACCTTCCTCTTAATGCAGTTACTTCCGGGCGAACCGTTTACAGCCGGAAAAGCGTTGCCGGATTCCGTTATGCAGGCCCTGGAAAAGAAATATGGACTGGATAAACCCGTGCTTCAGCAGTTATTTATTTACATAGGAAATGCCTTAAGAGGTGATTTCGGAATTTCTATTCCGGACGGAAGAGCGGTGACAGATGTTATCGCAGAAGCTTTCCCGGTATCCTTTAGTCTTGGTATCCGCGCCCTGCTGTTTGCCTTTATTATGGGTATTCTTCTTGGTGTTGTGGCTGCTGTTAAGAGAGGAACTGTATGGGACAGCGCAGCCATGTTTTTTGCACTGGTTGGTGTTTCTGTACCTTCCTTCATTATGGGTGCAGTTTTACAGTATTTCCTGGGATTGAAGCTGTATCAGGCAACGGGAGTTCAGGTGTTTGCCGTTATTGGCTGGTCTGACTTTAACAGTAAGATTCTTCCGGCTTTTGCTCTGGCTTTTGGCTCTATGGCAACGGTAAGCCGTTTGATGCGAACCAGTATGCTGGATGTACTCAGCCAGGATTATAT
Source organism: Blautia sp. HCN-20427 (assembly GCF_037890365.1). NCBI lineage: Bacteria > Bacillati > Bacillota > Clostridia > Lachnospirales > Lachnospiraceae > Blautia > Blautia sp. HCN-20427. Next base: position 44,873 of record NZ_JBBKBX010000015.1, read on the forward strand.
CAAAACAGCAAAAGCAAAGGGCCTCAGCCAGCGTCAGATTGTTTGGAAACATGCGGTACGTAACGCAGTTATGCCGGTTGTTACCGTTATGGGTCCCCTGGTAGCAGCTGTTTTGACGGGTGCTTTCGTTGTAGAGAATATTTTCTCTATTCCGGGACTTGGAAAATACTTTGTAACCAGTGTGCAGACTCTGAATTATACTATGATTGCAGGTACTACAGTCTTCTACGGTATGTTCCTGATTCTCGCCAATCTGGTTGTAGATTTGATTTACGGATTTATCGATCCACGTATTAAACTGACAGGCGGAAAGGAGTAAGGAACACATGAGAAAAAAGAATAATAAGACAACCGTACAGACAGAACAGTACACTCCTTATGATGTCAGCGGCAAAATTTCTTCGGATGCCTTTGAGGTGTTAGGAGCCGATGCAAAAAGTATGGAATCATTGGCAAGACCTTCTGTCAGCTTTATGAAAGATGCCTGGAACCGTATTCGCAAGAGTAGGGTTGCAGTGATTTGTATGATTATTCTGGGTCTGATTATTCTGGGTGCTATTTTCTGTCCTATGTTGACACCGTTCAGCTATTCTGAGCAGAATGTAGCATTTCAGAATAAACCCATTATGAGTCCGGACTCTGTGACCGGTCAGATGCATATTTTTGGTACCGACGCCCTGGGACGCGACGTATTCTCCAGAGTCTGGTACGGAGCAAGAGTTTCTCTTACCGTAGCGATTGCGGTTGCGCTGATTGACTGTCTGGTAGGTGTTATCTATGGCGGTATCTCCGGTTACTTCGGCGGTGCAGTAGATAATGTGATGATGCGTATTGTGGAAATCATCAGCGGTATTCCTTACCTGATTATCGTTATCCTTCTGATGACGGTTATGGAACGTGGTCTGGGAACTATTATTGTGGCCTATTCCCTTACCGGATGGACCGGTATGGCTCGACTGGTGCGAGGACAGGTTGTTGGTTTGAAGGAGCAGGAATTTGTTATTGCGGCAAAATCCATGGGCGCTTCTCCGGCAAGAATCATTGGCAAACATCTGGTACCCAATGTGCTTAGTGTTATTATTGTCAATATTACGTTGGATATTCCCAATGTTATCTTTACAGAAGCATTTCTGTCCATGTTGGGTCTGGGTATTGCGCCTCCGAAGTCTTCCTGGGGTATTATGGCCAATGACGCCATTAAGGTTTTCCAGATGTTCCCCACACAGCTTGTTATTGTAGCGTTATTTATCTGTGTTACCATGTTGTCCTTTAACCTGCTGGGTGACCAGCTTCGTGACGCATTTGACCCGAAATTAAGGAGGTAAGGAAATGGAAGAAATATTAAAAATAGACAATCTTCATGTTTCTTTTGATACTTATGCAGGTGAAGTACACGCTGTCAGAGGTGTCAGCCTGGAGGTAAACAAAGGAGAAGTGCTTGCTATTGTAGGAGAATCCGGCTGCGGAAAGAGTGTAACGGCTCAGACAATTATGAAACTGAACCCTATGCCTCCTGCAAGAATTAAAGAGGGAAGCATTAAACTTTGCGGTAAAGATATTGTAGCGGCAAGTGAAAAGGAAATGCAGGATATCCGTGGTCAGATGGTCAGTATGATTTTCCAGGACCCTATGACTTGTATGAATCCTACTATGCGTGTAGGCAAGCAGCTTACGGAAACTCTGGTAAACAAGAAAAAAATCAGTAAAGCAGATGCGGAAAAAGAGGCTGTCCGTCTTTTACAGATGGTTCAGATTCCAAATGCCGAGGAGAGAGCAAAGCAGTATCCTCATGAATTTTCCGGCGGTATGCGTCAGCGTGCCATGATTGCTATGGCTTTGGCCTGTAACCCGCAGCTGTTGATTGCGGATGAACCAACAACAGCTCTTGACGTAACCATTCAGGCGCAGATTATGCAGCTGATGGGAAAAATTAAGGACGATACCAAAACAGCGATTATTCTGATTACCCATGACCTTGGGGTTGTGGCAAATCTGGCGGATCATGTGGCTGTTATGTATGCCGGTAAAGTAGTGGAAAAAGGTACCGTAAGAGATATCTTCTACAATCCGGGACATCCTTATACAAAGGCTCTTTTAAAGAGTCTTCCAACGATTGATACAAAGAAAGAGGAGCAGCTGGTATCCATTCCGGGTACCCCTCCTGACTTATATGCTCCGCCGCAGGGCTGCGGATTTGCCAGCAGATGTGAATGCTGCATGAAAATCTGCCGTTCCAATCAGCCGCCGGTATTCCAGGTGAGCGAAGGCCATACGGCGTCCTGCTGGAGACTTCACCCTGATTTTCCGGGAGACAAGGAGGAAAAGGTAAATGGATAAGCTGGTTACTTTAGACCATGTGTCAAAGCACTTTCATGTAGGAAAGGGAAAGAATCTGGTAGCAGTCAATGATATTTCCCTGGACATTTATAAAGGAGAAACGCTTGGTGTGGTAGGTGAGTCCGGATGTGGAAAATCTACATTGGGAAGAGTAGTTATGGGAATTTATCCGGCTACCAGTGGAAAAATGCTTTACAATGGAAAGCAGGTAAATTTAAGACACACCAAAGACCGCTATGTGTATTCTCAGAAAGCACAGATTATTTTCCAGGATCCTTATGCGTCTTTGAATCCCCGTATGACAGTGGGAAGTATTATTGCAGAAGGTATGGAAATTCACAATATGTATGACAAAGAGAAACGTATGCAGCGTGTTTATGAGCTTCTGGAGACAGTAGGTCTGAACCGGGAACATGCAAACCGTTTCCCGCATGAGTTTTCCGGCGGTCAGCGTCAGCGTATCGGAATTGCCCGTGCTCTGGCTGTAGAACCGGAGTTCATTGTGTGTGATGAGCCGATTTCTGCTCTTGACGTATCCATTCAGAGTCAGATTATAAATCTGCTGAAAGACCTGCAGGCAGAACACGGATTTACTTATATGTTTATTGCCCATGACTTAAATATTGTCAAATATATTTCAGACCGTATTGCGGTTATGTATCTGGGAAATCTGGTAGAACTGGCAGATAGTGATGAGATTTATGCTCATACACTGCATCCATACAGCCAGGCGTTGTTGGCATCTGTGCCGATTCCGGACCCGGATAAAGAAGCGCAGAAGGAATCCAGCGTACTGTCCGGAGACGTACCAAGCCCTATCAATCCAAAGCCGGGCTGTCCTTTTGCAAACCGTTGTAAGCATGCAACAGAAAGATGTAAGATGGAATCTCCGAAATTACAGGAAGTTCGTCCGGGACATTTTGTAGCATGTCATTTACATAAATAAAATTCAAATACAAAGAGCCATTGCCGGATGATTTTGGGAATGGCTCTTTTATCAATTATTTTTCTGAAATTAACTCTTGACAAAAATACAGAAACCAGATAGTATGTAATAAGTTTCCTAATGTACTTACATTGGGAATGGGAAATCTACTCGTTTGTGTACCATGCAGTGCTTATTTTATATGAGGGCTTGTACTGGTTTCGACGGGGGTTTTGAAGTTGAGGAAGCCATCTGCAGACTCCGGGACTGCATATCAACCTGGAAACTAAATATAAACGCAAACGATAACGTAGCGTTAGCTGCCTAATTGCAGCTTGTCAGCCTCAGGTCACCCGCTGCTTGAGAATCTGGCATCGACTTTGCGGGGCACTTCGTTTTCAAAGCTTTGAGAAAATGGAAGATTTTATGAAGCTACCAAGTGTAACAGCCTGTTATTCGGCGGCTGCATAAGGGAATGTTAAAAGAATAACTGTGATGGGAGATGCCGCAAGGGATAGACTTTCGGACAGGGGTTCGATTCCCCTCAGGTCCATAGGGAAAGGAGTTCGTTCTAAAAGAGATTAGTACGGATTCCTTTTTTGTTTTTGGAACGGAAACCATGCGAAGAAATTTCACATTTTTGACAAATTTGTCTGCTATACTATACATTACAGTGCGAAGGAGGAAAAGACCATGGATAAATGCAGAATACTGGTTGTGGATGACGAGAGCAGAATGAGAAAACTGGTAAGGGATTTCCTTGTAAAACAGGATTTTGAGGTATTGGAAGCCGGAGACGGGGAAGAGGCTCTTGATATATTCTATAAAAAGAAAGACATTTCCTTGTTGATTCTGGACGTGATGATGCCCAAGATGGACGGCTGGGAGGTATGCCGGGAAATTCGGAGAGAGTCCAAAGTGCCGATTATTATGTTGACAGCCAGAGGCGATGAGCGGGACGAACTTTTAGGATTTGAACTGGGAGTAGACGAGTATATTTCAAAACCTTTCAGCCCGAAGATTCTGGTAGCCAGGGTGGAAGCTATTTTGCGGCGTACCAGTTCTATCGGTGCAGATGAACTTTTGAGCGCAGGCGGTATTGAAATCAATAAAACTGCCCATATTGCGGCCATTGACGGTACCCCTATAGAATTAAGCTACAAGGAATTTGAACTGCTCAGCTATTTTTTGGAAAATCAGGGAATTGCCCTTTCCAGAGAAAAGATTTTAAATTCTGTATGGAATTATGATTATTTTGGCGATGCCAGAACCATTGATACCCATGTAAAGAAACTGAGGAGTAAAATGGGCGATAAGGGAGAGTACATCAAAACCATTTGGGGTATGGGATATAAATTTGAGGTGTCATGATGAAAAAATCCATTAAAATCAGACTGGCAGTTACTTACATTGTGATTATGTGCCTGTCTCTGGCGGTAATGCTGGGGGTGAATTCTCTGTTTTTAGAGAAATACTACCTTGCCAGGAAAACAGACAGTCTAAAGAATGTTTATCAGGCCTTAAACAATGTGGACAATTACCAGTACAGTGCTTTGAATGATGATGACGCATTTAAGAAATATCTGGCAGAAAAAAATTTCCGTTTGATTGTGGTAGACCCTTTTGGAAATTGCTACAGTACCACAAAGGATGAGGCGGAAATGCTGGCTTACATGCAGTTTGAGTCTCAGTTTTCCAGGGGAAAACGGGTGATTATGGAGCAAAAGGACAATTATGTAGTAACGAAAATAAGCGGAGACGCCAGTACCATGGACGTGGTCTGCATGTACGGGAATCTGGACGATAAGAGCAGTTTTATGATTCGTACACCGATTCAGAGTATTCGGGACAGCGCACAAATTTCCAACATGTTTTATCTGTATATTGGCCTTGCTACGATTTTGATCAGTTCAGTGATTATCTGGATTATGTCGAGACGGATTATCAGACCGCTGCAGACCCTCAGTGATATTTCCAGGGAAATGGCAGACCTGCATTTTGATGTGAAATATCACAGCACCAGCCAGGATGAAATTGGTGTTTTAGGAAATAATCTGAATAAGCTTTCTGAAGACTTGGAAAAAACCATTTCCGAACTGAAAACAGCCAATAATGAGCTGCAGCAGGATATTGCCAAAAAGGAAGAAATTGACGAAATGCGGAAGGAATTTCTGGCGAATGTGTCTCATGAGCTGAAAACCCCCATCGCCCTGATTCAGGGGTACGCAGAAGGTCTGCAGGAATGTATCAATGACGACGCCCAGAGCCGGGAATTTTACTGCGAGGTCATTGTGGATGAAGCCGGAAAGATGAATCAGATGGTAAAGAAATTGCTGACACTGAACCAACTGGAATTTGGTAATGATACAGTTGCTATGGAGCGTTTTGACCTGACAGATTTGGTGAGCGGGGTCGTGCAGTCTGCGCGGCTTCTGGCAGAACAAAAGGGGGCAGAAATTCATTTTAACCAGACAGAACCTGTATATGTATGGGGCGATGAATTTAAAATGGAGGAAGTTGTTACCAACTATGTGTCCAATGCTTTGAATCATGTGGACTATGAAAAGAAGATTGAAATTAAGACGGAAATACGTCAGGATACCGTAAGACTCTCTGTTTTTAATACAGGGGACGTCATACCGGAGGAGGATTTGGATAAGGTCTGGGTAAAATTCTACAAGGTGGATAAAGCCAGAACAAGAGAATACGGCGGCAGCGGTATCGGGCTGTCCATTGTCAAGGCTATTATGGACAGTATGCACCAGAAATGCGGAGTGAAAAATTACAGCAATGGTGTAGAATTCTGGTTTGAGCTCTCCTGCGCAGACGGTCAAAAAACGGAGTGTCAAAAAATGTAAAAACAGATAAAAAAAGGTAAAAAATCCCTGGGTTGGATTTGCATTTTAAAACGTATTCTGCTAAACTAAGAAAATGTAAAAAAACAAAGGAGGGAATACGAATGCCGCCTTTACAGGGACAATGGCTGGAGGCTTTAAAGCCGGAATTTAAGAAAGCCTACTATAAAGAATTGTTTGACAAGGTGGGACAGGAATATCAGCAGAGAAAGATATTTCCTGCACCGGATGATATTTTTAACGCGTTTCATTTTACGCCGCTTGATGAAGTGAAGGTTGTGATTTTAGGGCAGGACCCGTATCACAATGACGGACAGGCTCATGGACTTTGTTTTTCCGTGAAGCCAGATGTGGAAATTCCTCCTTCGCTGGTAAACATTTACCAGGAACTGCATGAGGACTGCGGCTGCTTTATTCCGAATAATGGCTATCTGGAAAAATGGGCAAAGCAGGGCGTACTGCTTCTGAATACAGTGCTGACTGTGCGGGCCCACCAGGCCAATTCTCACAGAGGGATTGGATGGGAACAATTTACGGATGCGGCTATCCAAATACTGAATGAGCAGGACAGACCCATGGTTTTTCTGCTTTGGGGACGCCCGGCACAGATGAAGCGCAGCATGCTGACCAATCCCAAACATTTGATTCTAGAGGCTCCTCATCCCAGCCCGCTGTCTGCCTACCGGGGCTTTTTCGGGTGCAGGCATTTCAGCAAAGCCAATGCATTTCTGGAAAGCCAAGGGCTTTCGACCATTGACTGGCAGATAGAAAACAGATAGAGGATGAAAATACATGGGAAAGAAAAATGACAATACTTTAGTAAAAAATGCTTCGTTTCTGATGGTGGCTGCGCTGATTTCCAAGATTATCGGACTGATTTATAAAAGTCCTCTTTCCAGTACTATGGGAAAGGAAAGTTTTGGCTGCTTTCAATTTGCTCAAAATGTGTACTTTATTTTGCTGATGATTGCCTCTTTCAGCATTCCCCAGGCTGTGTCTAAGATTATGGCGGAACGGCTGGCCTTTAAACGATACCGGGACGCCCAGAAAATCTTTAAAGGTGCGCTTTTATATGCAGTGGTGGTAGGAGGCGCAGTAGCCATTGTCTGTGTTGCAGGCGCACCGATTCTGGTGCCGGAGCGTATGGCAAATGCCAGACTGGCATTGCAGTTTTTAGCGCCTACGATTTTTCTCTCAGGAATTTTGGGAGTGTTCCGGGGTTATTTCCAGGCTTACCGCAACATGCTGCCGACTTCTATTTCTCAGATTGTAGAGCAGACTGCAGTGGCTGTTGTGGCCCTTGTTATGGCTAACTTTATGGTACATCATTTTGCCGATGCACCCGAAAATACCCTGCGAAGCTGGAGTGCGGCAGGTGCAACCATGGGAACAGGGGCCGGAGTGCTTACCGCCCTGTTGTTTATGCTTTTTGTTTATCAGGTAAACCGCAGAGGGATTCAGAAAAAAATAGCCAAAGACAGGGTTTCGGTAGATGAAAGCTACAGGGCGGTCATGAAGACGCTGATTCTGATTATGGCGCCCATTTTGCTCAGTGCCTTTTTGTACAATGTAAACGGATACATTAACAGTATGATTTATACCACGATTTCCGGATTGAAGGGAATGAAAAGCAGCGTGGTGGAAGGACTTTATGCAGAGTGCGGTTTCTTTCTGACAATTATTAATATTCCGCTGACCCTGTCCAGTACAGCCCCTACTTCTATGATGCCGGAGGTATCCGCAGCGTATGCCAGAGGAGATATTTTGACTGTAAAGGAAAAAATCAATAAAGCAACCTGGCTGAGTATGTTTATTTCTATCCCCTGCAGCGTAGGGCTGTTTGCGCTGGCCGGACCTGTGACGAAGCTGTTGTTTTCTACCACAGACGGTACAGCGGGGCGCCTGATGATGCTGGGTGTCATTACGGTAATCATGAACGGAATGTCTAATATCTCCAACGGTGTGCTGCAGGGGATTGGCAAAGCCAATTTACCCATGATTCACGCGGCCATTGCCCTTGGGGTTGATGTGGTTGTTATGACTGTGCTGATGTTTGCCACAAACTTGGGGATTTATACGGTGGTTATTGCTATGATTGTCTACGCGCTGGTGATGTGTGTGTTAAATGACCGCTCTATGAAAAAAGAACTGGGATATGAAAATCCCTGGAAGGAAGCCTATCTTCCTCCTTTTCTGGCCTCTGTACCTATGGGGCTTGCAGCATTCCTGTCATACCAGGGACTGCATGCTGTGCTGAAATCCAATTTCCTGGCTCTGATACCGGCCATTGTACTGGGAGCAGGCATATATTTTGTGGTATATCTTGCAGCGGCAAAACCTGACGCAGAGACACTGGCAGGAGTGCCGGGAGGTGTGGTTCTGGCAAAAATAAGCCGGAAACTCCATTTAGTGAAATAAAAAAGTGAAATGAAAAAGAGAGTTGCTTTTCTTGTCCATGCAACTCTCTTTTTCCATAGAAAAAAATAACCGTTTTTAAGGCTGCAGCTTCTTAAATGCAGTGGAAAGCATCAGTTTGATACGGTTTAGCTGATTCACTTCGCTGGCTCCGGGGTCGTAGTCTACGGCTACAATGTTGGCTTCCGGATAATCGCTGCGAATGGCCTTGATAACGCCTTTACCTACAATGTGGTTAGGCAGACAGCCGAAAGGCTGAATACAGACAATATTTGGCACGTTTCCGTGAATGAGCTCCATCATTTCTCCGGTGAGGAACCAGCCCTCGCCCGTCTGATTTCCGAGAGAAACAATGGGTTCTGCCATTTTTGCCAAATCTTCAATTCTGGCAGATGGCGTAAAGTGTTTACTCTTTTCAAACTCTTTGTTTGCTGCACTGCGGATAAATTCAATAGCAGAAATTCCCAGCTTTCCTTTTTGGGCCAGCGATTTCTTAAAGCCCAGATAATCGGATTTGAAATTCAGGTTATAGAAGCAGTAACACATAAAGTCAATCAAATCCGGACAAACCGCTTCGGCTCCTTCCTTTTCCAGCAGTTCTGCCAGATGGTTGTTGGCCGCAGGCAGGAATTTTACCAGAATTTCGCCTACAATGCCGACTCTTGGCTTTTTCTCGTCTGTAATAGGCAGAGCGTCAAATTCTCGAATCATTTCCCGGCAGATACGGTTAAACTGTGCGAAAGCCGTATGTCTGCTGCTTAAGAAAGAGATACAACGTTTTTCCCATTTGCGGTGCAGGGCATTGGCAGAGCCTTTTACCACCTCGTAGGGGCGCATACGGTACACACATTTCATAAGAATATCGCCGAATACAGCGCCGTAAGCCAGACGTGTGGCCAGCTTTGGCGTAATCTTAAAGCCCGGGTTGGATTCCAAACCGCTTAAGTTGATGGATATAACCGGAATATAGGACATATCTGCTTTGGCAAGAGCCCGGCGGATAAAGCCGATATAGTTGGAAGCACGGCAGCCGCCCCCTGTCTGGGACATAATAATCGCCACCTTATGTAAGTCATATTTTCCCGAAAGCAGCGCCTGCATAATCTGTCCGACTACCATAAGGGAAGGGTAGCAGGCGTCGTTGTTTACGTATTTCAGTCCCACATCCACGGCTTCTTTGTTGTCGTTTGGCAGAACCTCCAGGTTGTATCCGCTGGCACAGAAAGCTGCCTGCAGAATGTTAAAATGAATGGGCGACATCTGGGGACATAAAATGGTGTAATTCTTCCGCATTTCCTCTGTAAACGGCACACGCTCTATAGAGGAGGGCAGGATATTTCTCTGTTTGTGCTGTTGTTCCTTGGCCTTGATGGCAGCAATCAGGGAGCGGACGCGGATACGGGCAGCTCCTAAGTTGTTCACCTCGTCAATTTTCAGGCAGGTATAGATTTTTCCGCTTTGGGAAAGAATTTCATTTACCTGGTCTGTGGTAACGGCGTCCAAACCGCAGCCAAAAGAGTTTAACTGAATCAAATCCAGATTCTCCCGTTCTTTTACAAAGTTTGCGGCAGCGTAAAGCCTTGTGTGGTACATCCACTGGTCATTGACACGGAGAGGGCGCTCAAGGGGAGCCAGGTGGGAAATGGAATCCTCTGTCAGCACGGCCAGTCCATAGGAATTAATCAAATCCGGGATACCGTGGTGGATTTCCGGGTCAATGTGGTAAGGGCGTCCGGCAAGCACAATCCCCCGTCTGCCGGTTTTGTCCAGGTAAGCCAGGGTTTCTTCGCCTTTTCTTTTGATGTCTTCTCTGCAGGCAGACAGTTCTTCCCAGGCTAAATGTGCAGCTTTGCGGACTTCTGCAGCGGGAATATCCGGAAATTCCTGTACCAGCCGATCGGTTACAGTGTCTTCCCCGGTAAGAGAGAGGAAAGGATTGTGGAACCGGATGGACGGGTCTTTTAATTCATCCACATTGTTTTTAATATTCTCCGCATAAGAGGTTACGATAGGGCAGTTGTAGTGGTTGACCGAATCGTCAAACTCCTGTCTTTCGTAAGGAATACAAGGGTAGAAGATATATTTCACTCCTTGTTTTAACAGCCAGGAAACGTGTCCGTGTGCCAGCTTTGCCGGGTAACACTCGGATTCGCTGGGGATGGATTCAATGCCCAGTTCGTAAATTTTCCTGGTAGAAGTGGGAGACAGCACCACCTGATATCCCAAATTGGTGAAAAACGTATACCAGAAAGGATAGTTCTCAAACAGATTCAGTACACGGGGAATCCCCACCTGTCCTCTGGGGGCCTTGTCAGGAGTAAGCGGCACATAGGAGAACAGCTTTTTATATTTATATTCGTATAAGTTGGGTATATGGTCTTTGTTCTTCTCTTTGCCGATACCGCGTTCACAGCGGTTGCCGGAAATATACTGGCGTCCGCCGGAAAATTTGTTAATGGTCAGACGGCAGTTGTTGGTACAGCCTTTACAGTTGGCCATGGTGGTTTTGTATTCCAGGGTATTGATTTTCTCTATAGGTAGCATGGTGGAAGCTTTCTCTTTGTCATAGCGTTCCCTTGCAATCAGGGCAGCGCCGAATGCGCCCATAATGCCGGCAATATCCGGACGGATGGCTTCGCACTGTGCAATTTTTTCAAAACTGCGCAGCACTGCGTCATTATAGAACGTTCCACCCTGTACTACAATGTGTCTGCCCAGTTCCGAGGCGTCAGAAACTTTAATAACCTTGTAAAGGGCATTTTTGATAACAGAATAAGCCAGTCCGGCGGAAATGTCCGCAACAGAAGCGCCTTCTTTTTGAGCCTGTTTTACTTTTGAATTCATGAAAACCGTACAGCGGGTGCCTAAATCAATGGGGTGTTCGGCAAAAAGAGCGGCTTTTGCAAAGTCCTGTACACTGTAATTTAAGGATTTCGCAAAGGTTTCGATAAAGGAGCCGCAGCCGGATGAGCAGGCCTCATTTAACTGTACGCTGTCTACGGTCTGGTCTTTGATTTTGATACACTTCATATCCTGGCCGCCGATGTCCAGAATACAGTCTACCTCCGGATCGAAAAAGGCAGCGGCATAGTAATGGGAAACGGTTTCTACCTCACCTTCGTCCAGCATTAAAGCCGCTTTTATCAGTGCTTCTCCGTATCCGGTAGAACAGGACCAGGCAATTCTGGCTCCGGCGGGAAGCTGTTCATAGATTTCCTGGATAGCCCGGATAGACGTAGCCAGGGGATTGCCGTTGTTATTGCTGTAAAAAGAGTAGAGCAGAGAGCCGTCTTCCCCTACCAGCGCGGCTTTCGTGGTGGTAGAACCGGCATCGATTCCCAGATAGCAGTTTCCGCGGTAAGTGGAAAGCTCCCCTGTTTTTACGTTGTACTTGCTCTGGCGGCGGTTAAAGGCCTGATAATCTTCTTTGGAAGCAAAGAGGGGCTCCATACGGTCTACCTCAAAGTCCATCGCAATGGCAGCTCTGAGACGGTCACGCATGGAAAGCAGGCTGACATTCTTTGCGTCCTCTTTGGAATTCAGAGCGGAGCCTATGGCTGCGAACAGGTGGGAATTTTCCGGAACAATGGTATGTTCTTCGTCCAGATTTAAGGTGCGGATAAAAGCGGTCTTTAACTCAGAGAGAAAATGCAGGGGACCGCCCAGAAAAGCCACATGTCCACGGATAGGCTTACCACAGGCCAGACCGCTGATGGTCTGGTTTACCACAGCCTGGAAAATGGAGGCAGCCAGGTCTTCCTTGGTAGCGCCTTCATTAATCAGAGGCTGAATGTCTGTTTTGGCAAATACACCACATCTGGCTGCAATGGGATAGAGCGCCTTGTAATTTTTGGCATATTCGTTCAAACCCGGTGCGTCAGTCTGCAGAAGAGAAGCCATCTGGTCGATGAAAGAGCCGGTTCCTCCGGCGCAGATACCGTTCATACGCTGCTCTACATTGCCGCCTTCAAAATAGATAATTTTTGCATCCTCTCCTCCAAGTTCAATTGCCACATCTGTCTTTGGGGCCAGTTTTTCAAGAGAAGTGGAAACTGCAATGACTTCCTGTACAAAAGGAACTTCCAGATGATTGGCAAGGGTCAGTCCTCCGGAGCCTGTAATGACAGGTGCCGCAGAAATTTCACCCAGGGAATGGCAAGCTTCGTCCAAAAGGTCCGCCAGCGTATTCTGGATATCTGCAAAATGCCGTTTGTAATCAGAAAAAAGTAAATGAGAGTCATGGTCTAAAATGGCAATTTTGACAGTGGTGGAACCAATATCAATGCCCAGAAGGTGTCGGGGTGTCTGTGTTTTTTTTTCTTCTGACATAGTCAGAAACCTCCTTCTTGTATGTGTTTCTACTTATTTATTATATGTTCATAAAAAAATCAAGCTACATTATACGACAAAATGTCAAAAAAAACAATTCCCAATATTTTTCTGCATTGCGTTTAAATAAGGGATATGATAAAATGAACTCTGTAACAAAAAAGAATTCTGACTATTTTTGGTCAGATTCCATAAAAAGAGAAATCACATTCTCCTATGGCATGTAAAACATAGAGAAAAGACAGGAAGAAGAGGAAAATAAATTTATGTATACCGTACTGAAGCAGGAAGGCAGGGCAAAGAGAGCCCGTCTGGAAACCGTACACGGAACCATTGAGACTCCCGTGTTTATGAATGTGGGTACAGCGGCAGCTATTAAGGGGGCTGTGGCTACCACGGATTTGCACGAAATCAAAACCCAGGTGGAATTGTCCAATACCTATCATCTCCATGTGCGCCCCGGTGACCACATTGTGAAGCAGTTGGGAGGACTGCACAAGTTTATGAACTGGGACCGCCCTATTTTAACGGATTCCGGCGGATTTCAGGTATTTTCTCTCTCAAAATTGAGAAAAATCAAAGAAGAGGGCGTGTATTTTAACTCACATGTAGATGGAAGAAAGATTTTTATGGGACCGGAGGAGAGTATGCAGATTCAGTCCAATCTGGGCTCCACCATTGCCATGGCGTTTGACGAATGTCCGTCCAGTGTGGCCAGCAGAGAGTATGTGCAGAATTCTGTAGACCGCACCACCAGATGGCTGCAGAGATGTAAGGACGAGATGGCAAGGCTGAATCAGCTGGAGGATACCGTAAATCCCCATCAGCTTTTGTTCGGAATTAATCAGGGCGCCATTTACGATGATATCCGTATTGCCCATGCAGAAACCATTTCCAAAATGGATTTGGATGGTTATGCTGTCGGTGGTCTGGCTGTGGGGGAAACCCATGAAGAAATGTACCGGATTCTGGACAGTGTAGTACCCCATCTTCCGGTGAATAAGCCCACCTACCTCATGGGAGTGGGAACGCCTGCCAATATTCTGGAGGCCGTGTCAAGAGGCGTGGACTTCTTTGACTGTGTGTACCCCAGCCGTAATGGACGCCACGGTCATGTGTATACCAATTTCGGCAAGATAAATCTTTTTAATGCGAAATATGAACTGGATTCCCGTCCTATTGAGGAGGGATGTCAGTGTCCGGCCTGCCGCCATTACAGCAGAGCTTATATCCGTCATCTGTTAAAGGCAAAAGAAATGCTGGGTATGCGTCTTTGTGTACTGCATAATTTGTATTTCTACAATACGATGATGGAAGAAATCAGAGATGCGCTGGATAAAGGGTGCTACGAAGAATATAAGGCACGGAAATTGGAAAGCATGGCTTTAGGAGCAGGGAAATAAGAAAACCGTTTTTCTCCCATATAAAAAAACTATTAAATTTGGGAAAAACCGGAGAAAATACTTGAAGAAACAAGAAAAATTGTGTATTATAACAATAATGTCTATCAGTCTGACAGACAAAGTTTAAGGTTCAGGAGGAAGCAGGATGTTATTATCAACAGCAGCAGGCGGCACAGGAGGCATGATTACTTTGTTCTTACCGCTGGTGGTATTTTTTCTTTTGATGTATTTCATGATTATGAGACCTCAGAAAAAAGAGCAGCAGAGAGTAAAAAGCATGCTGGCAGCTATGGAAGTGGGCGACAGTGTCGTTACAACAAGTGGTTTCTATGGTATCTTGATTGATATTACAGAAGAAGATGTCATTGTGGAATTTGGAAACAACAGAAACTGCAGAATTCCAATGAGAAAAAGTGCGATTGCCGAAGTAGAAAAAGCAAGCGACGGAGTTGCAGAGTAAAATGAGAATGAGAGGTACTGACGGGATATCCTGCAGTACCTTTTTCTTTCATAAGAAAAGGAGAAGATTATGACAGGTATCAGTTTGTTTGAAGTGATTGGTCCTAATATGGTAGGGCCGTCCAGTTCCCACACAGCGGGCGCAGCCTCTATGGCTCTGCTGGCCAGAAAACTGTTTCCGGGAACCATTCGGCAGGTGCAGTTCACTCTGTATGGTTCTTTTGCCAGAACCTATCGGGGACATGGTACGGACAGGGCGCTTCTGGGCGGTATCATGGGATTTGAAACCGATGATTTGCGGATTCGGGATTCTCTGGAATTGGCAAAAAAGGCGGGAATTGCATACAGCTTTTCAAAAGCGGAAGAAGAGCCGGACGATATTCATCCCAATACTGCGGATATGGATATTCAGGGAACAAACGGAGAGCGGCTTTTTGTCCGTGGCGTTTCTCTGGGCGGCGGAAAAGTAAAGATTGTGAAGCTGAACCAGATAGAAGTAGACTTTACAGGAGAGTACAGTACCCTGATTGTCAGTCAGACAGATAAACCGGGTGTGGTGGCCCATATTACAAAGATTCTAAGTGAGGAAGGGGTGAACATTGCCTTTATGCGTCTGTTTCGGGAGGAGAAAGGTGCGGCAGCGTTTACCATTGTGGAATCAGACGAGAAGATTCCAAAAGAAGTATTGGAAAAAATCAGAGAAAATCCACTGGTATCGGATATTATGCTGGTGCAGTTATAGGAGGACAGGAAAATGGATTTTAATCATGGAACAGAATTGCTGCAGCTATGTGCAGAACAGGGACTTTCCATATCTCAGGTTATGAAAATACGGGAAACCGAGATTTCTCAGATGCGTGGAGAAGAAGTAGAAGTAAAAATGAGAAAAGCTCTGGAAATCATGAAAAATTCGGTAAAAGAACCGTTGATACAGCCGGTGAAGTCCGTAGGAGGACTGATTGGCGGAGAGGCAAAGAAGTTAGAGGAACACCGCCGTATGGGGAAATCTATCTGTGGAACTATGCTGTCAAAAGCTATGACTTATGCCATGGCCGTCCTGGAGGTCAATGCCTCTATGGGTGTGATTGTAGCTGCACCGACTGCAGGTTCTTCCGGAGTGGTGCCGGGGGTACTTCTGGCTCTGCAGGAAGAATATCAGCTGAAAGATGAGGAGATTTTAAACGGGCTCTATACCGCAGGAGCTGTGGGGTATCTGCTTATGCGCAACGCTTCTGTGGCAGGGGCGGAAGCAGGCTGTCAGGCGGAAGTGGGGGCGGCGTCTGCTATGGCTGCTGCTGCTGCCGTGGAAGTCATGGGTGGAAGCCCGCAGATGTGCCTGGACGCAGCCTCTACAGCTTTGTCCAATCTCCTGGGACTGGTTTGCGACCCGGTGGCGGGGCTGGTGGAGGCTCCCTGTCAGACACGGAACTCCATGGGATCCGCCAATGCTCTTGTGTGTGCGGAGCAGGCGCTGGCCGGTGTGGTGCAGATGATTCCCTTTGATGAAATGGCAGAAGCCATGTACCATGTGGGAAGAAGTCTGCCCTTTGAACTGAGGGAGAGCGCATTGGGAGGCTGTGCGGGAACAGAAGCGGCCTGTAAGAGAACCTGTGAAATTTTCGGAGGAGGAAAAGCGTGACCGGTACACAACAAAAAAGACGATATCGTTCTTATCTGCTGATTATTCTGGGAACCGGGATTATGTCCGTTGCCATTAATTCTATCTATGATGCCCTGCAGATGGTGACAGGAGGATTTTCCGGTCTGGGAATTGTGATAAAGAGCCTTTCAGAGAACTGGATAGACGGCGGGATTCCTCTTTGGTTTACCAATGCAGTGCTGAATATTCCTTTGTTTTTCCTGGGTATCTGGATAAAGGGCTGGGAGTTTACAAAAAAATCGGTTTTTGGCGCTCTGTGTCTGTCTTTCTGGCTGTATTTCATACCGCCCATTCCTCTGATTCAGGATGATATGCTGTTGGCGGCCCTTGCGGCAGGAGTCATTATGGGAGTGGGAATCGGCTGTATTTTTCTGGGACAGGGAACCACTGGAGGAACGGATATGGCAGCGGCTCTGATACAACATAAGCTGCGCGGTTATTCCATTCCCCAGATTCTGCAGGTTATAGATGGAAGTGTGGTGCTGCTGGGGATTTTTGTCTTTGGGATTCATAAGGCTCTGTATGCGGCAGTGGCGATTTTTATTACCTCCTGGACTGCGGACCGCTTTATGGAAGGAATGCATTTTGCAAAAGGGGCTTATGTGATTACGGAAAAGGAAGAACTGGTATCTAAAAGGATTATGGAAGAGCTGAACCGGGGGCTGACAGGGATTTATGCTCAGGGGATTTATTCCCGTCAGGACAGGAAAATGCTGTTCTGTGTGGTAGGGAAAAAGGAACTTGTGAAATTAAAAGAAGTGGTGGAAGAAACAGACCCGGAGGCTTTTGTGATTGTGACAGATGTCAGAGAAGTTATGGGGAAAGGATTTACAAAAGAGAAAGGATAAAAAAGTTACTATCTATATAGAAACCTGCAATATGCAGGAGTGTCTTTAGGCGAAGGCCAGCAGCCGCAAACGCGCGTGAACTCTGCAGCCACTGTCTTCTATTTCTTAACAATACCCAGTATATAGAACAAATGTGACCACTGTGTGTCGTCAAAATAAAGGAACTATAAACTTTAGAAAATTCCAGGGAATAGAAACCATAACGAAAAGGTATAGCGCAAAAGGGATTATTGCTTGAATTATGGCAGGAAAAGGATTATCATATTACTAATTACATTCTATGAATGACAAAAAAATGACAAAACTGCGGAAAGGGTGACAGTATGAAAAGAAATATAGCGTACATTCCCGGTGACGGAATCGGCCCGGAAATTGTAAGAGAAGCAAAGAAGGTTCTGGATAAAGTCTGCAGTGTGTACGGATATGAGTTTCATTATGAAGAATTGCTTTTAGGCGGCGCTTCCATTGATGCACACGGTGTACCGCTGACAGAGGAGACGATAAAGAAAGCAAAGGTTGCAGATGCCGTTTTGATGGGTTCTATCGGCGGAGACGCAAAGACTTCCCCCTGGTATCAGCTGGAGCCGTCCAAGAGACCGGAGGCAGGCCTTCTGGGTATCCGAAAGGCGCTGAACCTGTTTGCTAATTTAAGACCAGCTTATCTCTATGATGAGTTGAGAAAAGCCTGCCCTTTAAAAGAAGAGGTTATTGGGGACGGCTTCGACATGATTATTGTCAGAGAATTAACGGGAGGTCTGTATTTCGGAGAACGCAAGACGGTAGAAGAAAATGGCGTGAGAAAAGCCGTGGATACGCTGTCTTATAATGAAGAGGAAATTCGCAGAATTGCCATCAAGGCTTTTGAGATTGCAGGCAAAAGAAGAAAAAAAGTGACCAGTGTGGATAAGGCAAATGTATTGGATTCCTCCAGATTGTGGAGAAAGGTTGTGGAAGAGGTGGCAAAAAACTACCCGGACATTACACTGGAACATATGCTGGTGGACAACTGTGCGATGCAGCTGGTACATAATCCGGGACAGTTCGATGTGATTCTCACGGAAAATATGTTTGGAGATATTTTGTCAGACGAGGCCAGTATGGTTACAGGGTCTATCGGTATGCTGTCATCAGCCAGCTTAAACGAGACCAGCTTCGGGCTTTACGAGCCAAGCCATGGTTCAGCTCCGGATATTGCAGGAAAAGACGTTGCAAATCCTATTGCCACCATTTTGTCTGCGGCCATGATGCTGCGCTTCTCTTTGGATTTGGATAAAGAAGCGGACGCAGTGGAGGCAGCTGTGGCACAGGTATTAGAAGAGGGCTACAGAACCCCGGATATTTACTCTGAAGGAATGAAAAAGACAGGAACCGCACAGATGGGGAGTCTCATTGCAGAGCGGATTCAGTAGAGAAGGAACAAATAAAAAGGTCGGAAGGAAGGAAGATAGATGAGAAGTGACGCAGTAAAAAAAGGAATGCAGCAGGCGCCTCACAGGTCCCTGTTTCATGCTTTGGGCATGACCAAGGAAGAAATGGAAAAACCGCTGGTGGGAATTGTCAGCTCTTATAATGAAATCGTACCGGGACATATGAACCTGGATAAAATCGTAAATGCCGTGAAACTGGGCGTTGCCATGGCAGGGGGAACTCCGGTGGTATTTCCGGCCATTGCAGTCTGCGACGGCATTGCCATGGGGCATGTGGGCATGAAATATTCTCTGGTTACCAGAGATTTGATTGCAGATTCTACAGAGGCTATGGCTATGGCACATCAGTTTGACGCCCTGGTTATGGTGCCTAACTGTGATAAAAATGTGCCGGGACTTTTAATGGCAGCAGCCAGAATCAATGTACCTACGGTCTTTGTAAGCGGCGGCCCCATGCTGGCCGGAAAGGTGCAGGGACAGAAGAGAAGCCTTTCCTCCATGTTTGAAGCCGTGGGCTCTTACAGCGCAGGAACTATGACGGAAGAAGAGGTAGAAGAATTTGAAAACCATGTCTGCCCTACCTGCGGTTCCTGTTCCGGTATGTATACGGCAAACAGCATGAACTGCCTGACTGAGGTACTGGGCATGGGATTAAGAGGAAACGGAACCATTCCGGCCGTCTATTCCGAGCGTATCAAGCTGGCGAAGCATGCAGGTATGCAGGTTATGGAAATGTACAGAAGAAACATTCGTCCAAGAGATATTATGACAAAGGAAGCTTTGATGAATGCCCTTACGGTAGACATGGCTCTGGGCTGCTCAACCAACAGCATGCTGCACCTTCCGGCCATTGCACATGAAATCGGCTGGGACTTTGATATAACCTTTGCCAATGAAATCAGTGCCAAAACGCCAAATCTGTGCCATCTGGCACCGGCAGGCCCTACCTATATGGAAGATTTGAATGAAGCCGGCGGCGTGTGGGCTGTTATGAAGGAACTGACCAAGAAAGATTTGCTGAATCTGGATTGTATGACCGTAACCGGAAAGACCGTGGGAGAGAATATTGCCAACTGTGTGAATAAAAATCCGGAAGTTATCCGTCCTATTGAAAATCCATACAGCCAGACAGGGGGACTTGCCGTACTGACAGGAAATCTGGCGCCTCACGGCGGTGTGGTAAAGAGAAGCGCCGTATGCGAGGAAATGATGGTGCACGAAGGCCCGGCCAGAGTCTTTGACTGTGAGGAAGACGCCATTGCAGCCATTAAAGGCGGTAAAATCGTGGCGGGAGATGTGGTGGTTATCCGCTACGAAGGACCGAAAGGCGGCCCCGGTATGCGGGAAATGCTGAATCCCACTTCCGCGATTGCCGGTATGGGACTGGGCTCCAGTGTAGCGCTGATTACAGACGGCCGCTTCTCCGGTGCGTCAAGGGGCGCTTCCATTGGGCATATTTCTCCGGAAGCAGCAGTAGGCGGTCCTATTGCCTTGGTAGAAGAGGGGGATATGATTCGCATTAACATTCCGGAAACCAAGCTGGAACTGGCAGTGTCCGAGGAAGAGCTGGCGGCCAGAAGAGCGAAATGGCAGCCAAGAGAGCCGAAAGTGACTACCGGATATCTGGCACGGTATGCCTCTATGGTAACCAGCGGAAACAGAGGCGCTGTACTGGAAATCCAGAAATAAACAGAGGGAGGATTTGTCTATGCAGCTGACAGGTGCGCAAATCGTAATGGAATGTCTGAAAGAACAGGGTGTCGATACGGTTTTCGGGTATCCGGGCGGTACGATACTGAACATATATGATGAATTGTATAAACAGCAGGGAGAAATCCATCATGTGCTGACTTCCCATGAGCAGGGGGCGGCCCATGCGGCAGACGGTTATGCCCGTTCTACCGGAAAAGTGGGAGTCTGTCTGGCTACCAGCGGTCCCGGCGCTACCAATCTGGTAACGGGAATTGCCACTGCCCATATGGATTCCATCCCCATTGTGGCCATTACCTGCAACGTAGGCCTGCCTCTTCTGGGAAAGGACAGTTTCCAGGAGGTGGATATTGCAGGGGTGGTTATGCCCATTACCAAGCACAGTTTTATCGTGAAGGACGTAACAAAGCTGGCCAGAACAATCCGCCGTGCTTTTGTCATTGCAAAAAGCGGCAGACCGGGGCCGGTACTTGTGGATATTACCAAAGATGTAACGGCAAATAAAACAGAATTTACGCCTTATGTGCCGAAAAAGGTGAAACCTTATGTGGAAGAAATCACACAGGAAAGTCTGGAAAAAGCGGCGCAGATGATTCAGGAAGCGAAACGTCCCTTTATTTTTGTGGGCGGCGGCGCAGCGGCGGCCAATGCCTGGGAAGAAGTCAGAGAACTGGCCCATAAGATTCAGAGTCCGGTGACGGATTCTCTTATGGGAAAAGGCGTGTTTTCCGGTACAGACCCTTATTATACAGGAATGTTGGGTATGCACGGAACCAAAGCCTCCAATCTGGGCGTCACAAAGTGCGACCTGCTCATTGCCATTGGAGCCAGATTTTCTGACCGCGTTATCGGAAATCCGCGGAATTTTGCACGAAACGCAAAAATTCTTCATATTGATGTAGATGCAGCGGAAATCAATAAAAATGTGTTGGTGGACTGCAGTGTTATCGGAGACGCAAAAGAAGTTTTGAAGCAGTTAAATCATATGGTTCCGGCAGCAGAGCATAAAGAATGGTTGGAAACCATAGAAGAATTGAAGGAGAAATACCCCTTATCCTATCATCAGGAAGGACTTACAGGTCCGGGTATTATCGAAGAGTTGTATAAGCAGACCAATGGAGAAGCCATTATTGTGACAGAAGTAGGACAGCACCAGATGTGGGCGGCCCAGTATTACAAATATACCATGCCCCGTACGTTTCTGTCCTCCGGTGGTCTGGGCACCATGGGATACGGTCTGGGAGCGGCCATCGGGGCCAAAATGGGTAATCCGGACAAGGTTGTCATCAATGTAGCGGGAGACGGCTGTTTCCGAATGAATATGAATGAGATTGCCACAGCTACCAGAAATGACCTCCCCTTGATTCAGGTGGTAGTCAACAATCAGGTGCTTGGCATGGTGCGTCAGTGGCAGACTTTGTTCTATGAGGGCAGGTATTCTAATACAGTGTTAAGAGACAAGGTAGACTTTGTGAAGCTGGCAGAAGCCATGGGTGCCGTGGGAATCCGCGTTACCCGAAAAGAAGATTTGGCCGGGGCTATTCAGGAGGCTATTCGGTTAAATACAACAGTGGTTTTGGACTGTATCATTGACAGTGATGACAAAGTATTTCCGATGGTTCCGGCAGGAGCCAACATTGAAGACGCTTTTGACGAGGCGGATTTGGAGAAAAGACAGAAATAAAGAAAGAGAAATCAGAGGAGGAAGCATCATGAGCAGAGTTTACAATTTTTCAGCGGGTCCGGCTGTACTGCCGGAGGAAGTGTTAAGAGAAGCAGCAGATGAAATGTTAGATTACAGAGGCTGCGGCATGTCCGTTATGGAGATGAGTCACCGTTCCGGTATGTTTGAAACAATTCTAAACGAGGCAGAGGCAGATTTGAGAGATTTGCTGCAGATACCGGACAACTACAAGGTGCTTTTTCTGCAGGGAGGGGCCAGCCAGCAGTTTGCCATGATTCCCATGAATCTTATGAAGCACGGGGAGGCAGATTACATTGTCACCGGACAGTGGGCAAAAAAGGCATGGCAGGAAGCGCAGAAATACGGAAAGGCAAACAAGATTGCTTCTTCTGAGGATAAAACCTTTTCTTACATACCGGATTGTTCCGATTTGGATATCAGTCCCAATGCAGATTACGTGTACATCTGTGAAAATAACACCATTTACGGTACAAAATTTAAAAAACTGCCAAATACCAAAGGCAAAACATTGGTGTCTGATGTGTCCTCCTGTTTCCTGTCTGAGCCGGTGGATGTAAGCAAATACGGCATTCTCTACGGCGGCGTACAGAAAAATATCGGCCCGGCCGGCATGGTGATTTCCATTATCCGGGAAGACCTGATTACCGAAGATGTGATGAAAGGCACGCCCACCATGCTGACATTTAAAACCCATGCAGACGCAGGCTCTCTGTACAATACGCCAAACAGCTACTGCATTTATATGTGCGGCAAAGTCTTTAAATGGCTGAAAAATATGGGTGGTCTTGCTGTGATGAAAGAGCGGAACGAAAAGAAAGCAAAGCTTTTGTATGATTTCCTGGATGAAAGCCATTTGTTTAAAGGAACCGTTGTGCCGAAAGACCGTTCTCTTATGAATGTGCCTTTTGTAACCGGAAATGCGCAGTTAGATGCGAAATTTGTAAAAGAGGCAAAGGAAGCGGGACTGGAAAATCTGAAAGGCCACAGAAGTGTGGGCGGCATGAGAGCCAGCATTTACAATGCCATGCCGATAGAAGGTGTGGAAACTCTGGTGGACTTTATGAAAAAATTTGAGAAGGAGAATGTCTAATATGTATCGGTATCATTGTCTGAATCCCATTTCTCAGGTGGGTTTAAAGGAATTTAATCAGGAATATGAAAAGACAGAAGGCGCAACAGAGGCAGATGCCATACTGGTGCGAAGCGCAGATATGCACCAGATGGAACTGCCACAGCAGGTATCGGCCGTAGCAAGAGCCGGTGCAGGTGTCAACAACATTCCCCTGGAGGAACTGGCAAAAAAGGGCGTGGTAGTTTTTAACACACCGGGAGCCAATGCCAACGGCGTAAAGGAAATGGTGCTGGCAGGTATGCTTCTGGCTTCCAGAGACATTGTAGGGGGCATTGAGTGGCTGAAAAGTCAGGAACCGGCAGATGATTTGGCAAAAAAGGCAGAAAAAGAGAAGAAAAAATTTGCAGGATGTGAAATCAGCGGCAAAAAACTGGGCATTATCGGTTTGGGCGCCATAGGCGTTAAGGTAGCCAATGCAGCGGTACATCTGGGAATGGAAGTTTACGGATATGACCCCTTTATTTCTGTAGATGCAGCATGGAGTCTGTCCAGAAACATTCACCACATTAATGAAGTCAGCGAGATTTACCGGGACTGCGACTATATTACCATTCATGTGCCGCTTCTGGAAAGCACGAAAAAAATGATTGGCAGGGAAGAAATCGCACAGATGAAGGATGGTGTCGTTCTTCTGAATTTTGCCAGAGACCTTCTGGTGGATGAAGAGGCTTTGTGCAAAGCCCTGGAAGAAGGAAAGGTGAAAAAATATGTGACGGATTTTGCCAATCCTGTAGTAGCCAATGCTCCAAATACGCTGGTAACCCCGCATCTGGGTGCGTCTACAGAGGAATCTGAGGATAACTGCGCCGTTATGGCGGTTCAACAGGTTATGGATTATCTGGAAAACGGAAACATTAAGAATTCTGTGAATTACCCGGATTGTGACGCCGGAAGATGTGTGGATGCGGGAAGAATTACCATTAACCATAAAAATGTGCCGAACATGATTTCTCAGTTTACCAAAACCCTGGGTGACGCAGGGGTGAATATTGCCAACATGACCAATAAAAGTAAAGGGGATTATGCTTATACCATGCTGGATGTGGCATCCCCCATTGACGGTCAGGTGGCAGAGGCGCTGAAAGCCATTGAGCACGTATACAGAGTCAGAATTGTAAAATAAGAGAAGGGAGGCTGCTGTGCCGCCTGCATAGGAAAAATTTTCTTGTGCAGGGGTGCAGGAACCTCTTTTGACATTTTGTGAAAGGGGAAAAATTATGGCAGATATCCGACCATTTCGGGCAATTCGTCCTATTGCGGCAAAGGCGGCAGAGATTGCGGCTTTGCCTTATGATGTGTACAACAGAGAAGAGGCGGCAGAGGAAACCAAGATACATCCACACTCCTTTCTTGCCATAGACCGTCCGGAGACGCAGTTTTTGCCGGATATGGATATGTACAGCCCGGAAGTTTACGAAAAAGCGGCAAAACTTCTGGAACAGCGAATCCGGGAAGGGGATTTTATCGAAGAGAAGGAACCTTGTTTTTACATTTATGAACTGAAACGGGGCAGCCATGTACAGACGGGAATTGCAGCCTGCGCTTCTGCGGAAGACTATCTGCAGCAGGTTATCCGGCGTCATGAGAACACCAAACCGGAAAAGGAAGCAGACCGTATTCGCCACATACAGGCATGCGGAGCCCAGACAGGGCCAGTGTTTCTGGTACACCGCCCCATAGCGGAGCTTCGCAGACTCCTGGAAATCCGCAAACGGACAGCACCGGTATATCAATTTGTTTCCGAGGATGGAATTGGACACAGAGTCTGGATTATCCGTGAAAAACTGACTATAGAGAAAATTCAGCAGCTTTTTTTGAAAACAGAGGCTCTGTATATTGCAGACGGACACCACAGAGCAGCTTCGGCTGTAAAGACGGCCCTGGAAATGCGAAAAGCCTGCCCGGATAAGAAGGGAAAGGAAGAATACCAGTATTTTCTCAGCGTTTTGTTTCCTTCCGATGAACTGGAAATTCTGGATTACAACCGTGTGGTAAGGGATTTAAACGGGCTTGAAAGAGAGGACTTTCTAGAAGCGCTGAAACAATATTTTTCTGTGACAAAGACAGCAGGTCCGGTGAAACCAAGGAGAAAAGGCAGTTTTGGGCTTTGTCTGCCCGATGGCTGGTATCAGCTGGAACTTATGGAAGCATTTCGGCCTCAGGATGCGGTAGAGGGTCTGGATGTGGCTGTGCTGCAAAATCTTGTACTGGCTCCCATACTTGGCATTGAAAAGCCGGGAGAAGATAAGAGAATTTCTTTTATGGGAGGTATCCGTGGGCTGGAAGAACTGGAAGTACAGGTGAAAAAGCAGGGCGGAGCAGCCTTTTCCCTGTATCCGGTTACTATGGAGGAAATCATGGAAACAGCAGATGAAGGAAGGCTGATGCCGCCGAAATCCACCTGGTTTGAGCCAAAGCTGCGCAGCGGACTCCTTATCCATAAGATAGCTATGGACGGCTGCTGATTTTGTATGGTAAAATAAAAAATAATACTGGATTTTACAGGAGAGAAAGGAAGGACAAACATGAAGAAAAAGATGGCGGTCATGCTGTTGGCTGTGGCTCTGGCAGCAGTATCCATAAGCGGGTGCGGCAGCAAAGCAGCTACAGACACAGAAAAAGAAGAAGAACAGAAAGAAAATCCTGTCGATATAAACATTACAGCCTTAAAAGGGCCTACCGCTATGGGGATGGTGCAGTTTATGGATGAAGCGGAGCAGGGAAAGCTGACGGATGAAAATTATCAGTTCTCCATTGCCGCTTCTGCAGATGAGGTTTCCCCAAAGCTGGTGCAGGGAGAAACGGACATTGCTGCGGTTCCGGCAAACCTGGCCTCTGTACTTTATAATAAAACAGAGGGAAAGGTGCAGGTTCTGGCTGTGAATACCCTTGGGGTGCTGTATCTTGTGGAGAATGGGAACAGTGTGCAGTCTGTGGCGGATTTAAAAGGAAAAACCATTTATGCCAGCGGCAAGGGCTCTACACCGGAGTATGCCCTGGATTATATTTTGTCTGCAAACGGAATTGACCCGGAAAAAGGCGTAACCATCGAGTGGAAAAGCGAACATTCTGAGTGTGTTGCAGCAATTTCCAGTACGGAAAACGGTATTGCCATGCTGCCGCAGCCCTTTGTGACCACGGCCCAGACCAAAAATCCGGCTATCCGTACGGCCTTGGATTTGACGGAAGAATGGGAAAAGGTACAGTCCGGGGAAGATACAAAAAGCAGTATGATTACCGGTGTTGTGGTAGCCCGCACAGAGTTTGTGGAAGAACATCCCCAGGCCGTGGAAGATTTTCTGGAGCATTACGAGGACTCTGTGGAATATGTAAACGAGAATACGAAAGAAGCAGCCCAGTTGGTAGGAAAATATGACATTGTTACTGCAGAAATTGCAGAAAAAGCCCTGCCGGAATGTAACATTGTATATATGGATGGCGAGGATATGAAGGAGCAGCTTTCCGGTTATCTGGAGGTGCTGAAAAACCAGAACCCACAGGCGGTAGGAGGCGCAGTGCCGGGAGATGATTTCTATTATATCGAAAAATAAAAAAAGGCAAATCCGGCTCTGGGCAGTGGCATTTTGGCTGCTTATCTGGCAGGCAGCCAGTATAGCCATCGGACAGGAGATACTTCTGGTATCTCCTGTTGCTGTCTTACAGAGATTGAAAACACTGGTATGGGAAAGTACATTCTGGCTGTCCTGTGCGTTTTCCGTCCTGCGCATTGTCAGCGGATTTTTGCTGGGTACGGCCCTGGGGGTGGTACTGGGAGGAGTTTCTTTTGGTTTTTGCAGAATACGGGAACTTCTGGCGCCTTTGGTGCTTACCATGAAATCCATTCCGGTAGCGTCTTTTGTGATTTTGGTGCTTATCTGGATACCTTCAAAGAATCTGTCCGTATTTATTTCTTTTTTTATGGTTTTTCCGGTGGTTTATACCAATGTGATCCAGGGGATAGAAAGTGTGGATAAAAAGCTGTTGGAAATGGCGCAGGTATTTCAGGTCTCGCGGATGAGAAAAATCCGCTATATTTATCTGTCGCAGGTGCTGCCCTTTTTCCGTTCCGGCTGTTGTGTGGCTCTGGGACTTTGCTGGAAAGCGGGAGTAGCGGCAGAGGTTATCGGAATCCCTGACGGCTCTATTGGAGAGCATTTATATCAGGCAAAGGTGTATCTGGACACGCCGGATTTGTTTGCCTGGACGGTGGTCATTATTGTGATCAGTCTGCTGTTTGAGAAGGTGTTTTTGGGAGTCATTGACTGGGGCGTAAGGAAACTGGAGAGGAGATAGGTATGGGAATCCAAATTACAAATCTGAACAAAGCCTATGGAGAGCATCAGGTATTGGAAAATTTCTGCGCAGAAATTCCGGAAGGGAAAACCACCTGTGTTATGGCAGCCTCAGGAAAAGGGAAAACCACGCTTCTTAGAATCCTTATGGGACTGGAAAAGCCGGATGGCGGAGAGATTACAGGACTGGAAAACAAAAGAATCAGCGCTGTTTTTCAGGAGGACAGGCTGTGCGAAAATCTCAGTACAGAAGCCAATATTCGCCTGGTACAGAAGGGAGGGAAAGGCAGAAGCAGGGACTTTTTGCAGCAGCTGCAAGACGGGTTTTCGGCAGTGGGATTAGAAGGCTGGGGGAAGCGTCCGGTAAAAGAGTTGTCCGGGGGTATGAAGCGAAGGGCGGCCCTTTTAAGAGCTCTGTATGCAGACTGGAATATATTGTTTTTAGACGAGCCGTTTAAGGGACTGGACAGGGAAACAAAGGATAAGGTGCTGGCCTTTGTGCGGGAAAAGTGCAGAGGAAAGACTGTACTTTGCGTTACCCATGAAAAGGAAGAAGCGGAAATCCTGGGAGCGGAAATTTTAGAACTTTGAGATTCACAAGTATGCGAAAAGGAAATAATCCTGGATGTAAAGAGGCACAAGAAGACATATTCCTGTGCCTCTTAAAAGGTCTGTTTCTTTCTACAGCAGTCTCGTTTATCTATTCATCTCAATACTCATCTACATGAAGCAGTTCATGCACTTTTCCTTTCAGAAGTCCATCATAAAGAGAGACAATCAATGGATTTTCGTCTGCCTTGCGGATGCTGGTTACGTTGTCTGCCTGATACAGACCCTCCATTCTGGCGCTCTTCGTGCGGCTGCCGGCTCTCGGAGGCTGTCCGCCGCCCATGATACAACCCCTGCGGCAGGCCATAACTTCCACAATGTGGTACTGCTTTCTGCCGCTTCGGATATTTTCCATAACGGTATGGGCATTGGCCAATCCGCTGACGACGCAGACATGCAGCGGCGTGCCTTTATAGGTAACGGTAAATTCTTTGATACCGTCCTCGCCTCTGGCACCTGCTTCCGCAACGCTGTCCATGGTGGCTTTGTCGTGGCGGTCCGCAAAGCGGCGCAGCATAGCTTCTGTCACACCTCCGGTAACACCGAAGATAACGCCGGCGCCGGAGCCGAATCCAAACGGCATATCACAGGCTTCCGTAACCAGTGTAGAGAATTCAATGCCGGAATTGCGAATCATGCGGATGAGTTCTGTAGTGGTAATAACCACATCAGTATCCTGTTCCCCTTTGGTAAAGTTGTTGGGGCGGAGAATTTCCATTTTCTTCGCGGTACACGGCATGATGGATACCACAAACGTTTTCTTGCCCTGATTTTTCTCCGGGTCACGGTAGTATTCCTTCATAACAGCAGAGAACATACCCTGAGGAGAACGGCAGGTGGAAAGGTTATCCTTAAATTCCGGATACTGGTCACTGAGGTATTTCACCCATGCGGGACAGCAGGAAGTAAAAAGAGGAAGATTTTCACCTTTTTCCACTCTGTCCAGAAATTCCTTGGATTCTTCCATAATGGTAAGGTCTGCGGCAAAGGCTGTATCGTAAACTTCATCAAAGCCCATGCGGTGCAGAACAGCCACCAGCTTGCCCATGACGCTGTGGCCCCGGGTAAGACCGAAAGCATCTCCCACAGCAACCCGGACAGCGGGAGCGACCTGTGCGACTACACGGGTATTGGGGTCTGCAATGGCGTCCCAAACCTCGTCCATCTGCGTTTTAATACTGATGGCTCCGGTTGGACAGAAGACCCGGCACTGACCGCAGCTTACACAATCCGTGGCGGACAGGGGTTTGTCAAAAGCAGGCATAACCATGGCGTCCGTACCCCGGTGCGCAAAGCCCAGCACCCCCAGTCCCTGAAGTTCGCTGCAGGCCCGGACACAGTCTCCGCAGAGGATGCATTTATTGGGGTCTCTTACCAGCGCAGGAGAACTGTCATCCAAAGGACGCGGCTCTCTGGTGTTCTGGAAACGCACGGAAGTAATATTCATGCGGTGTGCCAAATCCTGCAGCACACATTCGCCGCTTTTTACACAAGTGGTGCAGTCCCGGCAATGTGCAGACAACAGCAGTTCCACAATCATTTTTCTGTATTTTTTGATTTTTCCCGAGTTGGTATAAATCACCATGCCGTCTCTTGGCTCTTCTGAGCAGGAGGCAAAGGTGCGTCCCCGGTCATCTTCTACGGTACACAAGCGACAGGCACCGAAAATGGATAATTCCGAATGATAGCAAAGCGTTGGCAAATCAATGCCGGCATTGCGGATAACAGAAAGGACATTTTTTTCATCGGTAAACGCTACCTTTCTGCCGTCTATTGTCATAAATCCCATAATAGTCCCTCCTAATATTCAACATAAACTGCATCAAATGCACAGTTTTCCCGGCAGGAATCACACTTGATACAAAGATTCGGATTGATGTGGTAAGTTTCCTTGCGGACGCCGGTAATAGCTCCCACAGGACAGTTCTTTGCACATTTGCCGCAGCCCTTACAGAATTCGGGATTGATGATATAGCGTCTCATGGCAGTACAGCTTTTCGCCGCACATTTGTGTTCCAAAATATGCTCCTCGTATTCCTTGCGGAAGGTCTTTAATGTACTGATAACCGGCAAAGGCGCACTCTTTCCAAGACCGCACAGCGCCATGCCCTTTACCATAGAGGCCAGTTCCTCCAGGGTATCCAAATCTTCCAGCTTTCCTTCTCCGTTTACAATGCGTTCCAGAATTTCCAGCATGCGTTTCGTGCCTTCCCGGCAGGGAACACATTTTCCGCAGGATTCTCTCTGGGTGAAACTCATGAAAAAGCGGGCTACTTCTACCATGCAGGTGTTTTCATCCATAACTACCAGGCCGCCGGAGCCCATAATGGCATTGTATTTCTTTACATTGTCAAAATCCAGCCCTACATCCAGATGTTCACTGGTGAGACAGCCGCCGGAGGGACCGCCAATCTGAATGGCTTTGAAGTCTCCGCCGCCTTTGATACCGCCGCCGATGTCGTAAATAATTTCCCGCAGGGTGGTTCCCATGGGAACTTCGATAAGTCCTGTGTTTTCAATGGAACCGGTGATGGAGAACGTCTTAGTTCCCGGACTCCCCTCAGTGCCGATGGTTCTGAACCACTGGGCTCCTTTTAAGATAATACCGGGTACATTGGCAAAAGTTTCTACATTGTTTAAAACCGTTGGTTTCGCCCACAGACCCTGGTCAACAGTCCTTGGCGGTTTGGTACGGGGCATACCGCGGTCCCCTTCGATAGAAGCGGTAAGGGCAGAGCCTTCTCCGCAGACGAAAGCGCCGGCGCCCCGGTTAATATGCATATGGAAAGAAAAATCAGTTCCCAGAATGTGATTTCCAAGGAGTCCTTTTTCTTCCGCCTGGCGAATAGCATGACGCAGACGGGCTACAGAAAGAGGATATTCTGCGCGAACATAGATATAACCGTTTTGTGCCCCTGTTGCGTAAGCGGCAATGGTCATACCTTCGATTAAGCGGTAAGGGTCGCCTTCCATTACGCTGCCGTCCATGAAAGCACCTGGGTCGCCCTCGTCACCATTACATACCACAAAATGTTCCGGTACGTCTTTGTGGGCTGCCACCTGTTTCCACTTTCTTCCGGCAGGGAAACCGCCGCCGCCTCTTCCCCGAAGCTTAGATTGGTCTACCTCCTCTAAAACATCCTCCGGTGTCATGTCAAAGAGCGCTTTGGCAAGGGCGTCGTATCCGCCGGAAGCTATGTATTCGTCCAGAGATTCCGCATCGAATTTACCGCAGTTTTCCAATACGATTCTGGTCTGTTTGGCAATGAAAGGAATTTCATCGGGAGTTGCGTAGGATTCTCCGTTTTTCTTATAAAACAGCCGTTCTACAGGCTCCTGTTTTAAAACCGTGCGCTGGAAGATTTCCTGGCAGTCTTCTTCCTGTACTTTCACATACTGGTAATGGCAGGGTTCGATTCTCACCAGAGGGCCAAGTTCACAAATTCCCTGACATCCGGTTTTGACAGCGCCGATATGAGGAACATCTTTTTGAAATTCCACGGACACTCCTTCTAAATCCTGACACAGTTCCAGCATTTTGTTGTATATTTTTTCGGAACCTGAGGCTACGCAGCCGGTTCCGGCACATACCAGGATTCTGCACTTGTAAGCGTCGATTTCTTTTTGGGCAGCTTCCCGTTCTTTTAATAAGGCATCTCTGTTTTCAATTATCATACATTGTCACCTCGCAGTTCCGCAATTAATTCCAGCGCCTTTTCCGGCGTCATGGATGGGTGGACTTCGTTGTTGACCGTCATGGTAGGGGCAAGACCGCAGGCACCGAGACAGGATACCGTTTCCACGGTAAAGAGCATATCGTCAGTGGTGTGTTTTTTTCTGCTGAGTCCCAGTTCTTTTTGCAGGGCTTCCAGAATTGGGATGGACTTACGGACATGACAGGCTGTTCCGTCGCAGACTTTAATGATGTATTTTCCCTTGGGTTCAAAAGAAAAGTTTTCATAGAAAGTGGCTACGCTGTACGCCTTTGCCTCACGGACACCGATTTCCTTTGCCACATAGGTCAGCAATTCTCCGGGCAGATAACGGTATTCTGCCTGAATATCCTGCATAATGGGAATCAGAGAACTTGCTTTTCGGCCATAGAATTCAATAATCTCGTCAGTTTTTTCATAGTAGCTTTGGTCGAGCATGATTGCATACCTCCTCATACATTGTCAATACACCGCCAAAATAGATAAGCGAAGTTGTTTATATTATATCTTATATATGGAAAATGCACAACAATTTTTCGACTAAAAATAAAAAATTAGTCATTATTCTTAAACTTTACAAGGGAATGGTTTGATGATAAAATGAAAAAAAGGAGGGTGTATATGTCTGAAAGATTATATGATATGATGGATTGGCCGGAAATTGAGGCTGTGGTATATTCGGAAGAAAGCGAGCCGAAGCGGATTCTGGGACCCAGGAAAACGCCGGACGGTATTTTGATACAGTGCTTTCGGCCGGGAGCGCAGCAGGTAAAGGTGCTGCTTGGCAGGGGGAAACCAGAGTATGAAATGGAGATGGAAGACGAGACGGGATTTTTCTCTGTACTGCTTCCGGGGGATAAGATTCCAAAATATAAATATGAAGCAGTGTATGAAGACGGCAGAAAGGAAAAAATTTATGACCCGTACGCTTTTGAAAAGCAGATTACCATAGAGCAGGAGCAGCAGTTTGCAGCAGGCATTTGTTATGATATTTATGAAAAACTGGGGGCACATCCCATGGAGCTTCACGGGGTGGAGGGCGTTTATTTTGCTGTCTGGGCGCCCAATGCCATGCGTGTCAGTGTGGTAGGGGATTTTAACAGATGGGACGGAAGAGTACATCAGATGAATCGTCTGAATGTATCCGGGATTTTTGAACTTTTTATTCCGAAAGTCAAACCGGGAGCCCTTTACAAATATGAAGTGAAAGCCAAAGGCTCTCTGGTGTATTTAAAGGCAGATCCTTATGGCAATCAGGCGGAGGTGCGGCCGAAAACCGCTTCTGTGGTTGCGGATTTGAATCAGTATCAGTGGCAGGATGACCAGTGGATGAAGGAAAGAGGACAGAGAAACCGGGAGGACAAGCCTTTGGCTGTATACGAAATGCATTTGGGCTCCTGGAGAAAACCAGAAGAAGAGGGCAGACTGTTTTATAATTACCGGGAACTGGCTCCCATGCTGGCAGACTATGTGAAAGAAATGGGGTATACTCATGTGGAACTGATGCCGGTTATGGAGCATCCTCTGGACGAATCCTGGGGCTATCAGGTCACTGGATATTATGCCCCTACCAGCCGGTATGGAAGCTGTGAGGATTTCATGTACTTCATGGACTACATGCACCAACAGGGAATCGGTGTGATTTTAGACTGGGTGCCTGCACATTTTCCAAAGGATACTTTCGGTATGTCTCATTTCGATGGAACCTGTCTCTATGAGCACTTAGACCCAAGGCAGGGCATGCACCCTCACTGGGGCACGCTGATTTACAATTATGGACGCCCGCAGGTGAAGAATTTCCTCATTGCAAATGCCCTGTTCTGGGCAAAGAAGTATCATGCAGACGGAATACGCATGGACGCAGTGGCTTCCATGCTGTATCTGGATTACGGCAAGAACGACGGGGAATGGGTTGCCAATATTTACGGAGGTAATGAAAATCTGGAAGCTGTGGAATTTTTGAAACATTTGAATTCTGTGTTTAAGAAACAACATCCGGATGTGCTGCTGATTGCAGAAGAATCCACAGCCTGGCCTCAGATTACGGGTAAAGTGGAAGAAGAGGGGCTGGGATTTGATTATAAATGGAATATGGGCTGGATGAATGACTTTATAGATTACATGCAGAAAGACCCTATTTTCCGAGGTGGCGCCCATGATGAACTGACTTTCAGTATGGTGTATGCCTACAGTGAAAAATTCCTGCTAAGTCTTTCCCATGACGAAGTGGTACATGGAAAAGGTTCTCTTTTAAACAAAATGCCGGGAGATAAGGCGAAAAAAATGGCAAATCTTCGGGCTGCTTACGGTTTTATGCTGGTACATCCGGGGAAAAAGCTGTTGTTTATGGGACAGGAATTTGCCCAGGAGAGAGAATGGTCTGAGCAGAGGGGGCTGGACTGGAATCTGCTGGAAGAAACAGACCACAGACAAATGCAGGAATATGTGAAAGCCCTTTGGAAGCTGTACCGGGAACAGCCGGCCCTGTACGAAAAGGACTACGAAACAGAAGGCTTTGCATGGATTAATCACATGGACGCAGAGAGAAACCTGCTGACCCTTATCCGAAAGGGGGAAAGGGAGGAGAATACCCTGGTTGCCGTATGCAATTTTTCGGCAGTGGATTATGAAGCGTATCAGATGGGTGTTCCCTATCCCGGAAAATATAAGGAAATTTTTAACAGTGATAAGGAGGCTTACGGCGGCAGCGGTATGGGAAATCCCAGGGTAAAAACTGCCAAAAAGGCGGAATGTGATGAGCGGCCTTATTCCATAACGATTCAGGTAGCGCCGCTGGCTGTACAGATATTTTCTTATACAAAGGCAGAACCTAAAAAGACCGGAAAAAGACCTGCAGCATCTGTAAGAGTGCCGGTGTCCAAAGTGCGGAGACAGCTTCAGAAGACTATGGAGGAAGAATGGGAAAAAGCTGAAAAACAGAAAATTGAAAAATAAAGTACAGAAAGGTGGAGTGTATGAGAATACTCTTAACAGACGCATTGACAGAACCGTTAGAAATCGAAAGCATTGATGCTTTTTTTAAACAATATGTGACATGGGATTATTGGGAGAAAAAATTGCCCCTTATCGGAAACTTTGTAGGCAGGGTTCTGCTGGCTATTTTAGTTTATATCATTGCCAGCAAGCTGATTCATAAAATATGCAGACTGATTGCTGCTTCTATGAACCGGGCCAATGCAGATACAGGCGTCATACAATTTGTTTCCTCTTTTGTAAAGGCTGCGCTGTATTTTCTTCTGATTGTAAGCATTGCCACAAGCTTTGGGGTAAAGGAATCGTCCATTGCCGCACTTCTGGCATCCAGTGGTGTTGCCATTGGTCTGGCTTTGCAGGGTGGTCTGTCCAACCTGGCTGGCGGTGTGATTATTCTGATTTTGCGGCCTTTCAGCGTAGGAGATTATATTATTGAAAATGCGGGAAATCAGGAAGGAACCGTTGTCAAAATTGACTTGTTTTACACTACACTGTCCACGGTGGACAACCGGAGAATTACAGTTCCAAACGGAACCCTGACGAATTCCAGTATTGTCAATGTAACAGCAAAAGACAGCAGAAAGCTGGAAATCAAGGTAGGGATTTCTTACCAGGCAGATTTGAGAAAGGCCAAACAGATTCTGCAGGGCCTCCTTGAAGAAGATGCCAGTATTATGTCAGAAGAGGGAATGCAGGTGTTTGTAGACCAACTGGCAGCAGACAGTGTAATTTTAGGGCTGCGGGCCTGGGTGAAAACAGAGGAATACTGGGCGACCAAGTGGCGGCTCAACGAGGAAATTAAACTGGCTTTTGACGAAGCAGGTGTTGAAATTCCCTTTCCTCAGCTGGATGTTCATATCAAAGAACACTGACTTTATAGAGTCTTTAGAATATTTAAGAATCAAGAAATATTTTTTCCATTGGTTTGGTGATACAATAACACTATAACAGACAATGGAAGGACGGATGAATATGAAAACCCAGGTGTTGTATAAAAGCAGAACCGGCAATACAGAGAAGCTGGCAAAAGCGATTTTTGAAGCGATTCCCGGACAGTGCAAGGACATTGCACCTTTGGACGGGCAGATAAATTATGAAATGGGAGACATTTACTTTATTGGCTTCTGGACAGACAGAGGCAGCGCAAGTGTGGAGGTTCTGGATTATCTGGGAAGTCTGCAGGGAAAGAAAATTGCCCTTTTCGGAACCTGTGGTATGGGCAACAACCCGGACTATTATAAGAAAATTGAAGAAAATATCAGGGTCTTTATTGAAGATGACAACGAATATCTGGGAGCCTATATGTGTCAGGGGAAAATGCCCATATCCGTAAGAGAAAAATACGGACGCATGAAAAATGCGGAGAATGAAAAAATGGTAAATGCCATGCTGCACAACTTTGATATGGCTATGCTGCACCCGGATGCAGAAGACCTGCGGGCAGCACAGAGATTTGTGAAAGACATTTATGAAAAGCTGGAAAGGGAAGAGCAGAGTTATGAATAAGTTGAGAGAAATGCTGGCGAAGTTTATGTATGGCAGGTACGGCACAGACCGCCTGAATATGTTTTTACTGATTGTACTGATAGTGTGTGCAGGCCTGAATCTCTTTGTGAGAAACGGATATTTCAGTATTGTGATGAGTTCCTGGGAAACTTTGTTAATTGTTTTGATTTATTATCGGATGTTTTCCAGAAATATTCAGAAGCGGTATGCAGAGAATCAGAAATATCTGAGCCTGGAGAATAAGGTAAAACGCTTTTTTGGCAGAACCAAGTATATACAGGAGCAGAGAAAGGATTTCCATATCTATACCTGTCCTCAGTGCAGACAAAAAATCCGAATCCCCAAAGGAAAAGGAAAAATCAGTGTCCGCTGTCCGAAATGCGGGGCAGAATTTGTGAAAAAAAGCTGAAGCAAGTCTTGGTATTATGAAGTACATAACGGCGCTGCCACATGAAATGCAGATGGGAGATGTCCCGGATTGCTGTTTCATGTGACAGCGCCGTATTTTATTTGGAAGCGCTGGAGAAGCTAATGGTTACCATACCGCCGGAGGGAGTGTTGCTCAGGTTTAAGGTTCCGGCATGGGCCTTTATAACCTGTGCGGCAAACCACAAACCAAGTCCGTGATGGGAATTGGCACTTCGGGAAGTATCGTCACGCCACAGTCTTTCCGTGGCATGCGCCAGCGCCCCTTTGCTAAAGCCGGAACCTTCATCCGAGACTCTTATCTGCCAGCTGTTTTTCGTCTCCAGGCCTTCCAAAAACACCGCTTTTCCCGGAGGTGTATGTTCCACCGCGTTGAGCACCACGTTGAGAAAGGCCCGGAGCAGGCGGTCTTTCTGTAAATTGGCAGTTCCTTTTAGATGATGCTCTGTTCTAAGGGCAATGCCTCTGGAAACAGCGAGAGCTTCTGCGCTGCGGCAGAGCTCCTCAAAGAGTTGGGGCAGGCTGGAAGAAACAAAGGGTTCCTCAGCACCTTTGGATACTTCCAGCAGGCTTGTGACATACCAGATGGCCCGGTCATTGGCAGAGCCAATGGTTTCAGCCATTTTGCGGCTGTTCGGGGGCAAATCTTCTTCCAGCAGAAGTTCGGCATTGCCTCCGATTAAGGTGAGGGGTGTCTTTAGATCATGGGTCAGAGCGGCAATTTCCGATTCTCGTTCCTGTTGCGCCGTCCACTGGGCAGACAGAGAACGGGACAATTCCTGCCGCATGTTATCCATGGCCTGTAAGGCCTGGTCAAACTCCCGGATACCTGCATGGGGAAGGGGGAAATCCAGTTCCCGGGCGCCGATTTTTCTGCTGACCTGGCTGAACAGTTTCAGCTTTTCCTTGAGACGGCGGCCCAGCCACAGCGTATTCAGCAGCAGACACAGAACCCAGAAAATTCCAAGAATCGCCCACCACAGGTATTCAAAGGGAGGCAGTGAGCGGCGCAGCAGGGGATTTACAAATTCTCTTCTGTAGTACCAATGCAGCATAAGGGTGGTGCCGTCGGGGTAAGTATAGCGGTAAAAATGAATGTCATTGGTGTTTTGCTGCAGAACATTGGTAAGAAGGCGCAGCTCCTTTTTGGACGCATTGCTTTCCAGTACCTTTCCCTTCGGGTCAAACCATCCATAGGCAGGAAGAAAATCGCTGTTCGGGGTTTGGAAAGCGTCTGGTTTCTCTGCCAGCATTTTTTCAGCCTGCTGGTTGGACACAGAGCCATGGTAGATGATTCCGGTTCTTTGCAGTTGGGTCAGAACCCCAAGCCAGAGCAGAACGCACAGGAGCATGCTTGCAAGCATAGTCACGGCAAAACGCAACAGAACCAGGGACAGGCTTATACAGGATTGTCTTTTCGCCATTTATATCCCACCCCCCAAACTGTCTCCACAGGATTCAGACTGCAGACTTTTAGTTTTGCGCGAATATTCTTAATATGCTCTGCAATGGCAGAGGAATTTCCCTCTGCGTCAAAGCCGAAAACGGCCTCATAAAGCAGTTCTTTGGTAAAGACCTGTCCGGCATGCAGAGCCAGATATTCGCAGATGGCATATTCTCCCTTTGTAAAAGGCAGAGCATGCTCTTGTGCAAAGGCCGTCTTTGCCTGCATATCAAAGCGCACACCGCCCCGTTTCAGAATATGAGCGGGCAGGCGACTTTCCCGCCTGATATGAGCATTTACCCGCGCCCGCAGTTCTGCAAGACTGAAAGGTTTTTTGATATAGTCGTCTGCGCCTAATCCAAAGCCCTGTACCAGTGCGGCGTCTTCTGTCCTGGCGGTCAGAAAAAGAATGGGGCAGTCCACCTCGGTGCGGATACGGCAGCACACGGAAAATCCATCTTCACCGGGCATCATAACATCCAGCAGAATCAGGTCGTATTGCTGACAGCGTTCCGGCGAAAGCCTCTGTCCGTCTGTTTCGGTATGAATCTGATGACCGTCCTTTGCCAGAGCCCTGCGCACTAAATCCAGCATATCAGAATCATCATCTACTATTAATATTTTTGCCATTTTAGTTCCCTCTTGTGTTTCATATAATTTCTATTCTTAATAGTACCACATTTTTTCTTTGTATTCTCTTTTTTTATTCATCCCTGCCATGTTTGAGTTTTCTTAATATCAAAACGGAAATGCCTCCGCAGGCAAGCAGAACCAGACTGCTTTGTATTCTGGCAAGGCCAGTGGTCTCATAGTAACCGGCAATTCCCAGCGCTGCGGAAACAGGATAAAAAGTCCTGAGCGTATTGGACATACTTGTAAACAGGCCGGCAAAAGAGTATATTTCGGCCAGAACCAGAGCCAGCCAATAGCTTTTTTTCCAGTAAGCTACAAGCGCAATGACAGGGGACACCGCTAAAAATACGCAAATACCCTCCAAAAAGTAGGATTTTAGAAAATGCAGAACCATATTTGTTGACAACGCGTGGATATGGAGAATAGCTTCGCCTAAAAACGTGATGGCAAAAAGCAACAAATAAAGCAGAATACTGAAGACAAAGGTAAGAAGCATTTTTGCGGCAGTCAGCCTGGTTTCGCTGACAGGAACCAGCAGCAGGGATTTTAAAGTGTCATCCTCCGCTTCCCGGCAAATCATATAGCTCCCCAACAGGGCAATCACTGCCGGAAGTACCAGCAGGGTGGCCCATGGCTGGGTCATGGTCATATACCAGCCGGCTTCTTCCAGATAAGGGGGACCATAATCAGTGCTTTTTCCGCCGATGAAAACCATGAAGGCTATCCCACAGACAGCAAAAATCGTAAGCAGTAAAAGGCTCAGGCGGCGGAGTTTTTGACATTCTGCCCAAAGGAAGATTTTCATATGTTCACCCCTTTCTCTTTAAAGAAATTGTTGCAAAGAAGACAGAAGCAGTACCCCAAATGCCGATACAAAGAAGCGCCCACGGAACAGAAATGGTTTGCGTAAGAGTCAGTCCCGGAATCTTTCCCTCTCTGGCAAGAATGGCAGAGAGACTGGCTATGGGATGTACATAGAGATTTACCGGCAGGATAAAAAATCCAAAGAAAATATAAAGCAGGATGATACAAACCGGCAGGACATATCCCTTTTGTGAAACAGCAGCAGCCAGAATCGGCAGTATAGAACATGCAGACAGAACAGCGATTTCCAGACATTTTTTCAACAGAAACAGAATGCTTTCCCATTGAAAAGGGGCACAACCGGAGGCGATACCGAACAAAACGGAGGCAGCCGCTGTTATCAGCATGAAGCAGAAGGAATACATCAAAACTATAAAAAATTTGCTGAAAAAACAGGCCGTTTTAGGGATAGGTATTATCCAAAGCTGTTTCAGTACATGAGCCTGATTTTCCTCGTGCATGAGTATGGTGCAGACAATACCCAAAATAAAGGGCAAAATCATAAAAACTGTATAGCCAAACGCAGACCACTTGTAGAACAGCAAGGGATCAAGGTCTGTTTTTCCAAAGGAACGGAAATAGATAACAGCAAAAAACGGCATGAGAAGAGCCGTAAGCAGCATAAGCCAAAACAGGCTTTTGCGACGTAGTTTCCAGAATTCTGTTTGAATCAGTTTAAGCAATGCCTTTTCCTCCTGTGATTTTTCTAAAATAGTCTTCCAGTGTGTTTCCACCAGTCGTCTGCTTTTGGTTTTTCTCCTCCAGTTCTTTCAGACTGCCCTCTTCTAAAAGGACGCCTCGGTGGAGAATCCCAATATCATCTGCCAACAGGGAAATTTCCGAGAGAATATGGCTGGAAATCAGGATGGTTTTGCCCTGTTTGACACTTAAATCTTTCAGAAAATCCCGTAGTTCGGCAATGCCCACAGGGTCAAGGCCGTTGGTTGGTTCATCCAGAATCAGCAGCTTGGGGTTATGCAGAAGCGCATTGGCAATGCCCAGGCGCTGCTTCATACCCAGAGAATATTTGGCAAACAGTTTTTTGTCCCTGTAGGGCAGCCCTACGATATGCAGAGCCTCCTGTACAGCCAGAGGGTCTTTGAGTCCTCTTAGCCGGGCAAAAATCTCCAGATTTTCGGTTCCCGTCAGATTGGGATAAAAGCCTGGCGCTTCAATGATAGCGCCAATATGGGGATAAAGCTGTTTTTGGTGTCCTTTTATGGGCTTTTGAAAGATTTTTATCTCTCCGGCTGTG
The DNA here is from genome assembly GCF_037890365.1 of Blautia sp. HCN-20427. Lineage (NCBI taxonomy): Bacteria > Bacillati > Bacillota > Clostridia > Lachnospirales > Lachnospiraceae > Blautia > Blautia sp. HCN-20427. The sequence continues at coordinate 85,814 of NZ_JBBKBX010000015.1, forward strand.
GGGGAAGCCAGACCCAGCAGCAGTTTCATAAGCGTGGTTTTCCCGGCTCCGTTTCGCCCCAGAAGACCATAGATTTTTCCTCTTTCTACATGGAGACTGACTTTTTCCAACACGGTCTGTTCCCCATAAATTTTTGTCAGGTGTTTTGTTTCTATAACAAAATCATGCATATAAAATTCCTCGCTTTCCTTTTTCTGAAGCCAGCATAACATTTCTTTTTAAGGAAATTATAAGGAAAAAGAAAAAAGATAGTTGTTTCGGTTTCCAAAAATCTATGTTAGAATACAACATATAAGACAAAAAAATGAGTCAAAAGTATAAATGAGGAAATGAAAATGGATAATATGAAACTGAAATACCTGGAACGAATGGCAGAGCTTTACCCTACCATAGCCAAGGCCTCTACAGAAATCATCAACCTGCAGGCGATTTTAAACCTGCCTAAAGGCACAGAACATTTTCTGACAGATATCCATGGGGAGTATGAAGCGTTTTCCCATGTGTTAAAGAATGGTTCCGGCTCTGTGCGGAGAAAAATTGACACGGTATTCGGCCACACCATGAGCCGGCAGGACAAGAAAAGTCTTGCCACGTTGATTTATTACCCCAGAGAAAAGATGAATCTCATTAAAAAGCAGGAACATGATAGGAAGGAGTGGTATAAAATCACCTTGTACCGCCTCATTGAAGTGTGTAAGAAAACAGCGTCTAAATACACCAGATCTAAGGTGCGCAAAGCTTTGCCGAAAGATTTCGCTTATGTGATAGAAGAACTGATTACCGAGCGGCCGGATATTACGGATAAGGAATCCTATTATGAGCAGATTATCCACACCATTATTGCCATCGGGAGAGCAGAAGAATTTATCATTGCCCTGGCAGAGCTGATTCAGAGACTGGTGGTAGACCATCTGCATATCCTGGGTGATATTTACGACAGAGGGCCGGGGTCTCATCAGATTATGGATAAGCTGGAAAATTATCATTCCCTGGATATTCAGTGGGGAAACCATGATGTTGTCTGGATGGGGGCAGCGGTGGGACAGGCCTGCTGTGTAGCTACGGTGGTGCGGATTTGTGCAAGGTATGCGAATCTGGATATTCTGGAGGACGGGTATGGTATCAACCTGCTGCCCCTGGCGACCTTTGCCCTTACTTATTATAAGGATGACCCCTGTATTTGTTTTAAAATCAAGGGACACAATACCCTGAATCCGGTGGAGCAGGACTTGAACATGAAAATGCACAAGGCCATTTCCATTATTCAGTTCAAACTGGAAGGACAGCTCCTTATGCGCCGCAGAGAATTTGGTATGGCAGACAGGGCGCTTTTGGATGATATTGATTATACCGAAGGAACCATTACTTTAAACCGCAAGACCTATAAGCTGATGGACAATCATTTTCCTACCATTGATCCGGACAATCCTTACGAGTTGTCTAAAGAAGAAAAAGAAGTAGTGGAAAGGCTGATTTTTGCTTTTGTAAACTGCGAAAAACTCCAGCGGCATATGCAGCTTCTTCTGAAAAAGGGCAGTATGTATAAAATTTACAACCGAAACCTTTTGTATCACGGCTGTATTCCATTAAATGAAGACGGCACGTTTAAGGAAATTCAGGTATACGATAAGGTTTACAAGGGAAAAGAACTGTACGACGTGCTGGAAACTTATGTGCGGAAGGCCTTTGTAGCTGTGGATGAACGGGAAAAGGAGAAAGGAAAGGACATTCTGTGGTTTATCTGGAGCAGTCCCTCTTCGCCGCTGTTTGGAAAAGATAAAATGGCAACCTTTGAACGGTATTTTCTGGCAGAAGAGGAAACGCATAAAGAGAATAAAAATGCCTACTATAAATTTCTGGAAGACGAAGCGGTGGCGGACCGGATTTTACAGGAGTTCCATGTGACAGGAGAATGTACCCACATTGTAAACGGCCATGTTCCGGTACACCACGGGGCGGGAGAAAGCCCCATTAAATGCGGCGGAAAACTGCTGATTATTGACGGCGGATTTTCCAGAGCATACCAGAAAGAAACGGGGATTGCAGGTTATACGCTGATTTACAATTCCTGGGGGATGATTTTGGCCGCCCATGAACCATTTACTTCTGCGGCAGACGCCATTAGTAAGGAAAGCGATATTCTCTCAGACAGTATTCTGGTGAAGCGCACCGTGAAGCGCAAAACCGTGGGAGAAACCGATATTGGTATGAAATTAAAAGAAAGGATAGCAGAGCTGGAGGAACTTCTGGCAGCGTACAGAGACGGCCTGCTGATAGAAAAATCATGAGACACGAAGAAATTCCTATTCAGGTAGAGGGTTCTGCGCCCGAGACTCATTTGACAACGTATATTTTAGGAGATTATCTGGACGAGGCGCCAAATGACATCAGACCTTTGGTGCTTATCTGTCCGGGAGGTGCTTATGCCATGACCTCCAACCGGGAGGCCGAGCCGGTAGCCCTGCAGTTTAATGCCATGGGATACCATGCAGCCATTCTCAGATACTCCTGTGCTCCGGCCGTATTTCCCACTTCTCTTTTGGAGGTGGCAGCCAGTGTGAAGTATATCCGGGAACATGCCAAAGCGTGGCGGGTGAGTCCGGATAAAATTCTGATTATGGGATTTTCAGCGGGAGGACATTTGGCAGCCAGTTATGGTGTTTTCTGGGATGAAAAATTTGTAAGAGAAGCCTTTTCGTGTACCAGAGAACTGCTGCAGCCAAACGGACTGATTCTGTGCTATCCGGTTATTAGTGCAGATGAGAGCATTGCCCATGTGCCCAGCCTGCAGAACCTGCTGGGAGAACAGTATGAGGCGAAAAAAGAAGAGATGTCTTTGGAAAAACAAGTGGGAGAACAGGTGCCGGAAACCTTCTTGTGGCATACTTTTGAGGATAAGACAGTTCCCTTCTGGAACTCTTTTCGTTTTGCAGAGGCGCTTGGAAGAGCCGGAATTCCTCTGGAATATCATCTTTATCCCACGGGAGAGCACGGCTTGTCCCTGGCTGTGGACAGTATCCGCAGAAAAGACGGCAGCGGTTCTGAAAAAGGGTGTGAAAGCTGGTTTCCGCTTTTGAAATCCTGGCTTTTGCGGAAATTTGGCCTGTAAAATACCGTATGCGGCAAAAAAATCCTTGCAATGACAGGGACAAGTATGCTATAATACAGGCGTTGCCGAGCGCAATGAAGAAAATAACCACGCCTGTGAATACCAATGGACGGTGCTTACAAAGTCCCGGAGGTGAAGAAGCAGGTGGAAGTGTAAACCAAAAGGAGAGAAAAAAATGAGCGTTATTTCAATGAAACAGTTACTGGAAGCAGGTGTTCATTTCGGACATCAGACAAGAAGATGGAACCCTAAAATGGCTCCGTACATCTACACAGAAAGAAATGGTATCTACATCATCGACTTACAGAAATCTGTAGGTATGGTTGACGATGCTTACAAAGCAATCGCTGACATCGCTGCTGATGGCGGTACAATTCTGTTCGTAGGTACAAAGAAACAGGCTCAGGACGCTATCCAGACAGAAGCTGAAAGATGCGGTATGTTCTATGTAAATGAAAGATGGTTAGGCGGTATGCTGACAAACTTCAAAACTATCCAGAGCAGAATCGCAAGATTAAAAGAAATCGAAGCTATGGAAGCTGACGGAACATTTGATGTTCTTCCTAAGAAAGAAGTTATCAACCTGAAGAAAGAACTGGCTAAATTACAGAAAAACCTTGGCGGAATCAAAGAAATGAAGAAACTTCCGGATGCTATCTTTATCGTAGACCCGAAAAAAGAAAGAATCTGTGTACAGGAAGCTCACACATTAGGTATTCCACTTATCGGTATTGCTGATACAAACTGTGATCCGGAAGAATTAGACTATGTAATTCCAGGAAATGACGATGCTATCAGAGCCGTAAAATTAATTGTTTCCAAAATGGCAGACGCTGTTATTGAAGCAAATCAGGGCGAAGCTGCTGACGCTGAAGAAATCTTCACAGAAGAAGCAGAAGAGGCTGTAGAAGAATAATTTTTTCTATTATACAGGAGGAAATGAAAATGGCTATTACAGCAGGAATGGTAAAAGAATTAAGAGAAATGACAGGCGCTGGTATGATGGACTGTAAGAAGGCTCTTACAGCTACAGAAGGCGATATGGATAAAGCAGTAGAATTTTTAAGAGAAAAAGGTCTTGCAACTGCTCAGAAAAAAGCTGGCCGTATTGCAGCAGAAGGTCTTTGCCAGACTCTGGTATCTGCAGATGAAAAACACGCAGTTGTTGTTGAAGTAAATGCAGAAACAGACTTCGTTGCAAAGAACGATACTTTCCAGGGATATGTTGCTCAGGTTGCTGAAGCTGCTATGGAAACAGAGGCTGCTACAACGGAAGAATTCCTTGCTTCTACATGGAAATTTGATACAACAAAGACAGTAAACGAAGCACTGGCTGCTCAGATTGCTGTTATTGGTGAAAACATGAACATCAGAAGATTCGCTAAGGTGACAGAAGAAAACGGATTCGTTGCTTCTTACACACATATGGGTGGAAAAATCGGTGTTCTGGTAGACGTTGAAACTGATGTTGTAAACGATGCTGTAAAAGAAATGGCTAGAAACGTAGCTATGCAGATTGCAGCTTTAAAGCCACAGTACACAAACAGCTCTGAGGTAAGCGAAGAGTACATTGCACATGAAAAAGAAATTCTGCTTGCTCAGATTATGAACGACCCGAAAGAATCCCAGAAACCGGAAAAAGTTATCCAGGGTATGATTAACGGACGTATCAACAAAGAATTAAAAGAAATCTGTCTGTTAGACCAGGTTTATGTAAAAGCAGAAGATGGAAAACAGAACGTAGCGAAGTATGTAGAAGAAGTTGCTAAAGCAAACGGCGCTAAGATTGCAATCAAAGGCTTCGTTCGTTTTGAAACAGGCGAAGGAATCGAGAAAAAAGAAGAGAACTTTGCTGAAGAAGTTGCAAAACAGATGGGAAACTAATCTGAAATTGAATAAAGTCTGGAAATGTGCTTAAGATCAAGCAATTATGTATGATTGAAGCAGTTTTAAACCTTTCGTAAATTATTTAAATCTATCATAAAATATCGGGTGGATTTTCGTCAAAGTTTCGTCGGAAAATTCGTCAAGAGATTTGACGAAACAGAGTGTGCGAAGTTTGCGTAGTTTTTAATTTATCGGAAGGGAACAGATGATATTGAGTGTTGAGGGTATATTACGAAAGTGATATACCCTCTTTTT